>JBEKBU010000058.1:0-17669 GCA_050015235.1 Methylomonas sp.
TTAAAACAACCCTTGCGGAGGAAAATTATACTTTAGATTCGGCGCGGCCTTGAACTTGCATTTTGAAGCTTATCTGCCAGAATTAATTGTAAAAAAAGTTTTTAACAGATAAATTACGCTGACAGATTAAACCGATGGGTTGCGGCTATCGCTTCTCCGCATACTACCCAGTTTATCCTTTTGTTTCATGATGACTGGCTACCAAGCGTGATCATAAGATCATGACGTTAGTTTGATGATCCGAACGCCGAAACTTAATTAACACAAAGTATTGAAAATATTTGGGGTTTTGCCATGAATGCAAAATACAGTTTAACCGGGCAAGAGATTTTAATCAAGGATAACGCCATCCTTATTTCCAAAACCGATTCCGAAGGAAAAATTACTTATGTAAATGATGATTTTATAAAAATCAGCGGTTTTAAAGAACAGGAATTGCTTGGCGCCGATTATAATATTGTCCGCCATCCGGATATACCCGAAGAGGTTTTCATCGATTTATGGGACAAAGTAAAGCAAGGGCAGCCTTGGCGACGCATATTAAAAAATAAGTCTAAATCGGGAGATTACTACTGGCTAACCGTCAATATTACGCCTTTGTTCGTTGACGGCGGTTTGAAGGAGTTGTTATCGATTGCATACAGCCCCAGCCGTGAGCAGATTACCGCCGCTGAGTCCTTATATGACAATTTTGGCAATCATAACGCCGGTTCCGGCGTTGTAGAATTTCTGAAAAAAATCAATTTTATTAAAAAGCTGTCGATTAAAAGCAAACTGATCATTTTCGGTTTGCTGTTTCTGATACCGGCTATCCTATCCACCGTCTTGTTTGTCAAGGAGAAAGATCTGGTCATTGATTTTTCATCCCAGGAAGTTTTGGGGACGCAATATCACGAACCTTTAATGCAATTGTTAATGCGGGTTTGCGAGCTAAACGGATTATTAAACGAGAATGCAAGTCAAAATGCCGCCGCAAATGAAGCGGCGCTTGTACAAGCCGGTAAAAATATAGATGCGGCGATCGATACTGTAAATAGCGTCGACATTCAATACGCCGAGGTTCTAAAAAGTACCGAGACCTGGACGGCGATTAAAAACAATTGGTTGTCGTTACAAGCGGAACATCAATCCCCGGCCGCATTGGAATTGATTGAAAAGCAGAATAAGTTTATTGAATCGATTTATAAATTCGTCACGGAGATCAATGACAGCTCCAATTTAATGCTTGATCCGGATTTGGACAGTTTTTGGCTGATGGATATGAATGAAGTCTTTGTTCCTGAGTTTATGGAGCGATTGACATTTTTACGTGGTTACATTGCGCTGAATTACCATGGCCAGCCGTTTTCCGATCAACAAAAAATCGAGTTCGTGTCCATATATAAATTATCGCAACGCTTATTCGATAAAGTCAAGGAATCGTCGGCGAAGGCTTTCAAATTTAACGATGTTGTGGCTGCTTCGCTTAATGACGATTATGGACGGATGGAAACCGATGTCCAGAAATATCTGGACAATATCCGTTTGAATTTAATCGAAAGTAATGATGCAAGCATTCCGGCCGACGAATTTTATAAACAAGGTTCGGCGGCGATTAACCAATCAAAAGCTTTGTATGATCTCGGCTCGGTTAATTTAAAACAATTATTGAAAAACAGGATTGATAAATACCAAAGCGAAAAAGCCAACCAGTTGATTTTAGTTTCCGCGTTCGTCATAACGGCGTTACTGGTAGGTTTTTTCATTATCGGTTATGTCAGCGATAATGTTAAAAATATTTTATTTATTTTCAATAAATTAAAAGAAGGAGACTTTAAAAATTCAATCAATCTGGATAATCGGGACGAATTCGGCGAAATATTAAAAGGTCTGCACGGTTTGCAGGCGAAATTGTGTTTTGATTTAACCAACGCAACGGATCAAGCTAAAAAGATGTTGGTCATTAAACAGGCTTTAAATAATGTGCATTCCTGCGTGATGATTACCGATAACAATCTCGACATCACCTATATGAACAATAGCGTCAACAATATGTTTAAGCAGGTTGAAGCGGATATTCGCAAACAGTTTCAGGATTTTAAACTGGAAGGTTTGATAGGTTCGAATATCTCACAGTTCGACGCTTATGCTTCCCATCGGCGCGACATGTTGGAATCATTGGCCGATACGCTAAAATCCAACGTGATAGTCGGCGACATTCATTTAGAACTTACCGCTAACCCGGTAATTACGGATAGCGGCGAAAAAATAGGCGCGGTAGTCGAATGGCTGGATCGGAGCAATGAAATTAAAATAGAAAAAGAAATTGCCGGAATCGTCGACGCCGTCAAAGCCGGCGGACTGTCGAAGCGCATCGGCGTTGCCGATAAACACGGTTTTTTTCAAAAGCTCAGCGAAGGCATTAATGAATTGAGCGATGTCATCGAAATGGTGTTTGCCGATATTAACCGCAGCATGGAAAGCATGGCCGCCGGCGATCTTACCAATCGGATTACCCGGGATTACAGCGGCGTCTATTTACAAAGCAAAAACGATATTAACTTCACCATCGATAAACTGAAAGATATTTTCGAACAAATCCATGCGGCGGCCGATTCCATTAACAATTCCGCTAAGGAAATCGCGAACGGCAATAGCAATCTGTCGCATCGCGTCGAACAACAGGCCGCCAATTTACAACAAACAGCGGCAAGTTTGGAGGAATTGACAGGCACGGTTAAAAATAACGCCGCTAATGCTCAAGAAGCCAATCAATTGGCCAATCTAGCTAAAGAAAGCGCCGAAAACGGCGGAAAAGTAGTGGCTAACGCAATTGCCGCGATACGGGAAATTAATGAAAGCAGCATAAAAATCGCTGAAATTATTAGCGTTATTGATGAAATTGCCTTTCAAACCAATTTGCTGGCCTTAAACGCGTCAGTGGAAGCCGCGCGCGCCGGCGAACAGGGCAGAGGTTTTTCCGTTGTGGCGACCGAAGTCAGAAATTTGGCTAAACGTTGCGCAACAGCCGCGGGCGACAGCAAGGAATTGATTCAAAATACCGTTAAAAAAGTCAATACCGGAACCGAATACGTCAATGCGACCGGCGCGGCGCTATCGGAAATTGTGTCAGCCGTTAAAAAAGTGGGCGATATTGTCTCTGAAATTGCAGCGGCTAGCGTAGAGCAATCGGCCGGTATTAGCCAAGTCAATCAGGCGGTTTCGAATATGGATGAGATGACGCAGCAAAACGCAGCGTTGGCGGAACAAACGCTCGCGGTCAGCATTTCCATGAGTAATACCTCGAATGACATGCTGGCGGTATTGGAATTTTTTAAGCATGGAAACGACGAAGTAAATTATTTTGATTAACTTGCGTAGTCATATATCGAAATCCGGTTTCGATGCGCAAGCGCATGTAGGACATTTTGTAGTATTCCTTACAATTTATTTTTTTTAAATAAAATATAAATCAATATCTTATATAAATGGCATGCAGGTTGCTTTGTTATTATCAACAAAGTGAGGTATCGCCATGAAATCCAGCAAAGATATTGCAGAAATGTTAGATGAGCCGGCTTGTGAGCATAACAAAAAGGAAAAATCCGGCTGCTCCAAACCTAAACCGGGTTCGGCCGCTGGCGGCTGCGCTTTCGACGGCGCTCAAATTGCATTATTGCCGATAGCCGATGTCGCCCATATCGTGCATGGCCCAATTGCCTGCGCCGGCAGTTCCTGGGATAACCGCGGAACGCGTTCTTCCGGCGCCGAGTTGTACCGGATAGGCATGACCACGGATCTTACCGAACAGGATGTGATCATGGGCCGTAGCGAAAAACGCCTGTTCCATTCCATAAAACAAGCCATAGATTCTTATAACCCGCCGGCGGTGTTTATTTATAACACCTGCGTTCCCGCTTTGGTTGGCGATGATATCAATGCTACCTGTAAAACCGCCGAGGAGCGCTGGGGAGTGCCGGTGGTGCCTATCGACTGCGCGGGATTTTACGGCACTAAAAATCTCGGCAACCGCATAGCCGGCGACGCCATGGTGAAACATGTCATCGGCACCCGCGATCCCGATCCCCTGCCGCCCGGTTCTGAACGGCCCGGCGTCAAGGTGCACGATGTTAATCTGGTTGGCGAATACAATATCGCCGGCGAGTTTTGGCATGTATTGCCTTTACTTGATGAAATGGGCCTGAGAGTCCTTTGTACATTATCGGGCGACGCGCGCTTCCGCGAAGTGCAAACCATGCATAAGGCGGAAGTGAATATGATGGTTTGCTCCAAAGCGATGGTCAATGTCGCCCGGCGTTTGAATCAACAATACGGTACGCCCTGGTTCGAAGGCAGTTTCTACGGTATTACCGATACCAGCCAGGCTTTGCGCGACTTCGCCAGAGTGATCGACGATCCGGATCTGACGGCGCGCGCCGAAGCCATTATTGCCCGTGAGGAAGCCCGCATCCGGCGTGAGCTGGAGCCGTGGAAGCAACGCTTGCAAGGGAAACGGGTGTTGCTGTTTACCGGCGGCGTAAAAAGCTGGTCGGTAATATCGGCGTTGCAGGATTTGGGCATGGTGGTCGTCGCCACCGGCACGAAAAAATCCACCGAAGAGGATAAAGCCCGTATCCGGGAATTAATGGGCGAAGACACGCTGATGATAGAAGACGGCAGTCCGAAAGCCTTGCTTCAAATAGTACGCGATTATAAGGCCGATATTTTGATAGCCGGCGGACGGAATATGTATACCGCTTTAAAAGCGCGTATTCCGTTCCTGGACATCAATCAGGAACGGGAGTTCGGTTATGAAGGTTATCAAGGCATGCTGGAACTGGTCAGGCAATTGGCTTTGACCATAGAAAGCCCGGTCTGGTCGGCGGTACGCGCTCCGGCGCCCTGGAAATCGGGCCTGGTAAAAAGCATCGATCAGGAAGAGCCGGCTTTATCCTTGCAGTCGCGGGCGGCTTGATATGGCGGAAATAATCAAACGTAACAAAGCTATGTCGGTTAATCCGCTTAAAGCCAGCCAACCCATGGGCGGTACCCTGGCGTGCCTGGGTTTCGACAGGGCCATGCCGATGCTGCACGGATCGCAAGGCTGTACGGCGTTCGCCAAGGTGTTTTTTGTCCGCCATTTCCGGGAACCGATACCTTTACAGACTACCGCGATGGATCAGAGCAGTTCGGTATTGGGGGCCGATGAAAATGTCATCGAGGGCATTAAATCCATAGCGGAAAAATCCAATCCGGCTTTAATAATGGTGTTAACCACCGGCTTGGCGGAAACGCAAGGCGCCGACGTACACCGCAATGTTCGCGAGTTTAGGGAAAAATACCCTGAATATCAGCATATAGCCGTGGTTGCGGTCAATACGCCGGATTTTACCGGTTGCGTGGAAACCGGTTATGCGGCGGCTGTTTACGCCGTTATCGAAGCGTTAGTGCCTAAAGCGGAGGATGCGGGTACAAAACCGGGCAATCGTCAGCGCCAGCTTAACGTGCTGGTAAGCCCGATGTTGACGCCAGGCGATCTGGAGGCGATGCGTTACTTGATCGAACAGTTCAATATGCGTCCCATCTTTGTGCCGGACATATCCGAATCCTTGGACGGCATTCTTACCGACGATGAGTTTTCGCCGGTAACCATAGGCGGCGCGTCTATTTCGGAAGTGCGGACCTTGGGCGAAGCGAAAGCCACATTCGTAATTGGCGCTTCGCTTAAAAAAGCCGGCGAATTGTTGCAGGAGAAAACCGGCGTGCCCACTTATCATTTTGATCACTTATACGGTTTGCAGGCCAATGACGCCTTTGTGGCGGCGTTAACGGCGATTAGCGAGCATCCGGTGCCGCAACTGATAGAGCGGCAACGTTCGCAATTGCAGGATGCCATGCTGGATACCCATTTCATGTTAGGCCAATTGCGCGTTGCGATCGCCGCCGATCCGGATCAGCTTGGCGCGTTCGTTCATTTAGTAAACGAGATGGGCGCCGAAGTGGTTGTAGCGGTTGCGGCGGCTAATACGCCGGCTTTAGCCAATATTCCCGTAGCTTCCATTAAGATCGGCGATCTGGAGGATCTGGAGTTGATGGCTAAGGAGTGCAGAGCGCAATTACTGATCGGCAACTCTCACACTGTCGCCAGCGCCGAACGTTTAGGCATACCTATTCTGCGCGCCGGCTTTCCGTTGTACGACATTATCGGCGGTTACCAGAAAACCTGGATAGGTTACCGGGGGACACGGCAAGCCTTGTTTGATCTGGCGAATCTGGTCATCAATTTCGCCCATGAAGAAATAGAGGTCTATCACTCCCCTTATGCGCAAAAACCGGAAACTGAACGTAAAACCTGTTCGCCGACATGTCATTAAAACGCCGCATGCACGTTGTGCATCCATCTAAATACGGAATGATTATGGAAACAGCTATTAAAGTTGCTTTTGCCACCACCGATATGGTTCATGTCAACCAGCACTTCGGGTCCGCCAAATCCTTCGCCGTTTATGCGGTTGATCCGGAAAACGCGCAAATTCTGGAGGCGGCCCAATTTGGCGAATTGGCGCAGGATGGCAATGAAGATAAATTATCGGTCAAATTGCAGTTGCTGGACGGATGCGCGGCTGTTTATTGCCAAGCGGTCGGCGCGTCGGCGATCAAACAAATTGTCAGCCAAGGCATACAACCGATTAAGGTTCACGAAGGCTGCACGATTAAAGACTTAATCGCCGATTTACAAAATGAAATGAAATCCGGCCCTTCCAGCTGGCTGGCGAAAGCGATCAGTCAACACAAAGGCCCGGACCCGCAACGTTTTGACGAAATGGAAAATGAAGGCTGGCAGGAATAATTCCGTAACTCAACGTTATACACAGTTTAAACATAGAACAGGCAACCGGTTTGCCGCAAACACTTAACTAACATCAGGAGATTTACATGACTCAAGCTGCACTGGCCGTAGAAACCGGCAATCCTTTAATGACTTCGGAAGTGATATCGGCAATGCTCAAACAACTGCGGGCGATGGATACTTACGATAGTTACGAAGGCTGGTCGGACGAAAAAATTATTGACCCGATTATTCTGACCAAGGAACGTAAACGCGAGATTCCGATAATCGGCGATCCGGACGAAATTACCTTGGCGCGGGTAAAAGCATATTACAACAGTATCGCCACTTTGATTGAAAAGCAGTGCGGCTTATTGGCGGTGCCGGTTATCAATATTACGCATGAAGGTTTCGGCCGCGCTTTCGTATTGGTCGGCAAATTAATCGTGGTGGATAAAATCCTGCGCGATGTTCACCGCTGGGGTTTCCCAAGCCTGGAAGACATGGTGGAAAAAACCGAACAAACGATCGCCAAAGCTGTTGCGTTGGTCGAACAATACCGTGAAGTGGCCGAAGCGTAAGAGGTGTGTATGACAGAGGAAGAATTGAAAGCTCTGGAAAAGGACGTTAAAAAAAACAAACGCCTGGCTAGCGAACAAGCCATGGAATTACATGATTTAATTGAAGACCGTTTGCCGGATGCTTATGGCGAGTTAATGGGTATCGCTCAGGCCACGTTTGATGCTTGTAAAGCCTGGGACGAAGCGAATAAAAAATTTCAGGCCGCCGGCGGCAACGGCTAAGGAGTAATTATGACTGATTTTGTAACCGGTACGACTTTCGGCGGCGCCGTGTGGACGCCCGCTTATGTCACCAACCTTAATCCGCGTACCTGTATCGGTTGTGGACGTTGTTTTAAAGTATGCCCACGCGATGTATTCGATTTAGTGGATAGGGAGGAAGTGCTCGAAGCAGAGGATTTCGGCGACGATTATGCGGATTTTGAAGATGACGACGATAATACCCAAGTCATGACCTTAAAAAATCCGGCGGATTGCATAGGCTGCGAAGCTTGTTCGAAAGTATGTCCGAAAGAATGCTTTACCCATGAACACAAGCTGGCGGCGTAATCGCCCGCGGCTTGTATTAAATGAATTAGGAGTATAAATTCATGCCCAGACCCGATAAACACGTTTTTGTGTGTACACAAAACCGCCCGCAGGGCCATCCGCGTGGATCCTGTACCAGCAGCGGATGCGCCGATGTAATGAATGAGTTTATGAACGAAATTCAGGCCCGCAATTTATTCGAAAAAATTGCCTTGACCAATACCGGCTGCATGGGGCCTTGCATGCTGGGCCCCAGTGTGCTGGTTTATCCGGAAGGGGTAATGTATGGTAAGGTAACCAAGGAAGACGTGAAAACCATTATAGAAGAACACCTGCTCGGTAATAAACCGGTTCAAGCTTTAATTGTGCCGGCCGAGGTTTGGTGACAATGACGAGTCTAACCCTGCTTGAAGACAGGGTTTTATTCAATCCGAATTTGCCGGAACAGGTTAACGTGCTGTTGCAGGCTGGCGTACTGGCTAACCATGCCGATAAGCCGCGCGCCGAACAGTTGTTTAAACAGGCGCAACAGCTTGATCGGAGCTGTTTGCAAACCTATTTCGCCTTGTATAAGTTTTATTTTTACCAAGGCCGTTTGCTGGAAGCGCAAACCGAGGTGCTGGCCGGCCTGGAAGAGGCCGCGCTGCAAGGCGGCTTTCCGGCCGATTACCGGCGCCTGGCCGATGAAACCGGCCATTGGGACATGTATGCCGGCGAAACCGGCTTATTTTATTTATACACTTTAAAAGCGCTGGCGTTTATTAAATTGCGACTTTCCGAAGCCGATGAAGCGCGGCAAATATTAATCTTGTTGCGCGGGCTCGATCCCGAAGATCGTTGCGGCGGTTCGGTTGTTATGCAGTTGGCGCATGCTTTGGACGAGGAAAATGCATGAATGGCTCGATTGAGCAGAATATTGAAATTAAACAGGCTTATGGCGATGCGGTATGCTTGAAAATTGCCCAGACCATAGCAAAACTGGCTTTCCCGGCTAGCGTTAATTTGAAACTGCCGGTATTCAAGGAAGCCGAATTTACTCTGGTGACCGACCCATTTACCCAAACCCAGGAGTTGGTCGGTTATTGGTACGATGCAAATAAAATGCGCATCGGCCAAATCCGTTTTAATAGCGACGAAAGTTTTTATGCGGAATTTGACGTGGTGCAGCCGCATCCGAGTAAAAAGCGGTTTTTTGTCGAAGCCATTAACGCCTGGGGTAAGCCGGATAACATCAAAGCGGAAGCAAAATTACTCGAATTGCCGCAATGACCAACCCTAAACGTATTTATGAGTTATTGTTGGATTATTGCAGCAGCGACGCCGTGGTGGACAACCTCATAATAGGTTTGGTCTGGACGTTTTGTTTAAGCCGCGGCCTACCCTCGGCGGGTCTGGCCATGAGCCCCGGCCTGACCACCCGCACCCTGACCTGGCCGGGCGCTTTATTAGGCAAACCCATCACCGATCTGGCGGCTTGGATAACGGAATGGGAGCCTTATAAAGCGACCGTGGCGATGGCCGCGATCAATAGCTGCCTGAATAGCAGGCCGTTGCCGGAATCGCTGGTGCTGGGCAGTATGGCGGAATTTCCGAATCTGGCGGTTTTCGATCATTTTTTACCGCAATTGCTTGGCAAACGGGTCGTGGTGATAGGCCGCTATCCGGGCATAGAACGCTACGAACAGCACATGCGGCTGAGCATTCTGGAACGGCAGCCGAATGCTTGCGATTTGCCGGATTCAGCCTGCGAGTTTTTATTGCCGCAAGCGGATTGGGTATTTTTGACCGCCAGCAGTATACCAAATAAAACTTTTCCCAGATTGGTCGAACTGTCCGTAAACGCCAAAACCGTGTTGATGGGGCCAACCGTGCCGTGGTTGCCGCAATTACATGAGTTTGGCATTGATTATTTAGCGGGCGTGGAAGTTTACGATAACTATACCTTGCAGCATACCGTGGCTCAAGGCGGCGGCGTGCGTATCTTCGGCAACGGTTTGCGTTACCGGTTGGCCGAACTGAATCCGGCAACGGGTATGAATTGGCTGAAACGGCAGATTGCCGACTGTGCGGCCGAGAAAAGCCGGCTGACCGCGGCCATGGAAAACTGGTATAACGCCGGCAATACGGCGCGTTTTCCGGATTACCGGTTGCTGGAGGGCGTCAACAACCAATTGGCTTGTATGGATGGCAGTTACAAACAGCTTTGGGATAATCATGCCGCGGATATGGCGGCGACCGTGATTTAATGTCCGTCGCCTATAGTAGACACCGGCTATTGCTTTACTACAAAGGCAATATCAGCGCTCTGACGCTGTTCGCCCAGCAAAACGGCAGCGTTTGTTTTCCGGAAGCGCTGCCGCCGTTATCCGTGGCGCTGGAAGAGGATGAAACCGCCTTCGGCAAGGTTAGCGTCCATCCGGCGGTTTTGGTCAACGCCATCAACGTCGGCATGCAATTCCCAAACGATTTGCTGAGCGTCGAGCCGGGTTTTTGCGAACAGGTCGATGCGCCCGGCGGCGCGATCACTGTCCATATGGCGCGCTTTAATTTACTTGATCCGCCGCATAAATTATTGCAAAGCCGCAACTGCTTTCTGAAGACATTACCGGAATTACGCGGCAGCGCCCCCGCCGAGCTGGAGCTATTGCGCCGCGCGTATATAAAAGTGATGGAGGGTTGATATGTTCGATTTTATGGATATGGGTTTTGACGCCGGACAAACCGCCGAACTCCAGCCGCCCGGTCTTTATATACCGCCCGCAAGCGATTGCATGCGTTGCGGCATGTGCGTCAGCCATTGTCCGACTTTCCGTTTGTTGCAAACCGAAGCGGAAACGCCGCGCGGCCGCATACGCACCATCAGCAAGCTGCTGGTGGAAGACCTGCCGGTGAGCGGCGGCGAACAAATGCATTTGCTGGATTGTCTGCAATGCCGGGCTTGCGAAACCGCTTGCCCCAGCCGTATGGCTTACGGCGAGTTGTTCGACCAGGCATTGCTAAAGCTGGATCGCAAACCGGGCCTGTTCGCAAATTTAGCCTTGTGGTTAATAGTCAATAAACGCTGGCGCGCCGCATTGATGCCGTTGCTTACGCTATATATACGGTTGGGCGGGCAAAATCTGTTGCGGCGCAGCGGTTTACTGGACAAGCTGAAACTGGCGGACGCCGAAGCGCTGCTTACGCCGCCGGCGCTAACGAAGCTGGCGGCAAACCCGGCGGTTAATCCGCCCAGCCGTGGCCGGGTGGCATTGTTTACCGGTTGCCTTGCCGAACATTTTGACCGGGAAACGTTGGCGGCGGCCATCCGCCTGCTGAACGCCTGCGGTTACGAAGTGCTGACGCCGCCGGAACAAGGTTGCTGCGGCGCCATCCATCAGCATAACGGCTTGTCCGCGCAACGGTTGATCGAAAATAATGTTTCGGTTTTCAATGATTTGCCGGTCGAAAACGTATTGTATACAGCCAGCGGCTGCGGGGCCATGTTGAGCGAATATCGGCCGGACGATATCGAAGCCGCGGCAAAATTCCGGCAACGCTTGCTGGATATTAACGAGTTTTTGCTTACTCATTGGCCGGATGACTTGCAGCTGCGTCCGCTGCATAAGCAGGTTGCCGTGCATGAGCCGTGCAGCCAGCGCAATGTGCTGAAAAATGCCGCCGCCGTGTACGCCTTGCTGGAAAAAATTCCCGGCTTGCGGATAGCGCCGTTAGCCGATAACAATATCTGTTGCGGGGCCGGCGGCAGTTATATGCTCAGCCACCCGGAGTATGCCCGGCGGCTGGTGGAGATGAAACGGGAAGCCATCGCCGCCGCCCAGGCCGATTTGGTGGTGAGCGGTAATTTTGGTTGCGCGGTGTTTATGAATGCTTATGCGGGGGAGGTTGAGCATCCTTTGCGGGTGTTGGCTGGGCAGTTGGGGAGTTAGTCGGCTGCCCGGCTTTTGGAGCCGGAGCGCCCGGCAGAGGACGCTGTAAATACATCCCTGTAGCTTTCGCCCGGCATCCATGCCGGTCAAACCTCTGCCAGGCGCTCCGGCTCCAAAAGCCAAGGTTGTCAGCTACCCAAATTTTGAGAATTTATTTTTCGTTAAAAATCTCTTAATTTACGAATTTCAAATAAAACCGTCGCATTATCTATTTCGATTGAAATACACTGCCAATTTTAATACGATTACGCAATGAATGTCGGCTTTTGGAAGTAGCGAACTGGTGCGATTGACCCATTGCGCCATTAGATATTTTCTTTTGGATGTCCGGTAAAATACAAAAAACCGAGGGTGAACTCAAAAGCGTTTATAGGATGCTGCCGACGTAGGAGGCGCATCGTTCGCGTGACTGTTAGATAGCTCAACTATGACCGAATATCGACGATTTTATCTTCTCGGCAATCAAATTAATCGACAGGGTGCGGAATTGATTATTTCAGGATGCGTAGGCTGGGTAGAGCGCTAGCGAAACCCAGCAAAGTCTTCGCTGAAGTCATCATCCTTACAGTCTGGATTGATATTTAATCAGGCTCTTAACTTTGGTTGTTAATTAAAGCTTTCAGCTATTCACGATTTCGCAACCGGCAAGCCTGACGGAGGACGCCGTGAATACCTCCCTGTAGGCTTTCGTTTGGCATCCATGCCTCGCAAACCTCCGCCAGGCTTGCCGGTTCCAAAATCTGGGTTGTTGATGTTAATTTTAGTAAAAAGTCTTTTCACGACCGATACCAGTCATTGGGCTATCGATTTAAGCTTCCCGATTCCGGTCATTCGCGAAGATCAGTAAACGTTCATAAGCCGAAGTTGGTGTATTTAACTTGAATGTCCGGTTATAATTTAAAGCTCCAGGTTGGGCAGAGCAATGCGAAGCCCAACATTTCGAAGCAGATTAGATTTAATTATTATATTCTTTAAAAATAATTAACTGAGATCATTATGTTTACAGTTTCGCACTGTGGTCTTCCTGGAGTCAGCTCAACCCACGATCTGCGTTCGACATCTTTTTACTATGGTCTATTTACATGTACGTAATCAATCCACATCATCGGAATGGAAACATCACTAAGTCCCAGTGGATAATTACTGAGACTGACGAAATCAAGTGCTTTGACTCCGCAAAAAGCCAGGGATGGATTCTTGGCGAGAAGGGTTGGGGGTTGCATGTTGTAGGGCATAAGCCGACTTGGCTCGGTGTCGCCCAAGATCATTCCACCCAGCTATTTGTCGCAAAGTTCGTAGGTAGCTCAACAAATGATGAGTGGCATGGTTATCCGGCCGACTACAGAAATAACCATCAGGACATCCCAAATGAAGAAATACTGCGAAAATGGCTGACTGTGAGCGGTTTATCAGCGGCCAAAGTGAGGAAGATAGCGAGGGGGCAGCCATGCAACCTTTGAGAATGACAATCCCAGGAAAGTACTGGGATTCTTTTATTTATAAAGGGCGTCTCTACCTTTTTGGTATTGACGGTGACATCCAATCTATCGACTGGGGGAACTTCATTTCTTTGTGGAAGGTTCCCGACGAAACAATGATTGCTTTTGTGTGTGCGTTTCAAAGAAGCGATTACCTGTACTCAAGCGAGGTTCAAGATCTCCTGATTGATCGAGAAATTCGCATCGTAATGAAACGGAAATTTCAAAAACTCTCTCAAACTCAGCTCCATGCCACCGAAAAGATGATTAAGTCAGCAGAGAAAAGTCATCAAGACAGTCCGTGCCCCTTTCCTCACGCCGATTTAGAGCTTTATAAGGATCAACTATACGTTGGTTCTGCCTATGGCTTATATAGGGCATCGTGCAACAAAAAAACAAAATACCCCGTTAGTACTCGGCCAGAGAAGAAGTGGGATGGTCCCGTACTTGGGCTGTCAGCGTCATATGGTGCGCTTGCTATGGCGGCAGGGAGCGAGGGGCTCTTTGAGCTTGATCTTGGATATGGGGGCTTTGCTAAAAATCACCTTAATCCGAGGTTGCTTTCATCCAACAGCTGCAGAGATTGTAGCTGGGCATATTTCAGTGTATTCGCATCGTCAGATACCTCAGGGTATTTGGCCGAGTTCAGCAAACGAAGTGACGGCGAATATGATCGCGAAGCTGATCGACATTTCGAGCGAGTTGAAAGTGCGTCTGAAATATTTGGATCAGATGGCTATTGCTGGGGAACCCAAGACAAACTCTGCCAAGCCATGCCGAATGGTATCAAAGTAGTGAAGTACGAACCCTGGTCATCTAATCCAGAGAACCGCATTCATCAAATTGGTTTAGTGCATTTCGATCCTTGGAAAGGTGAAGTAATTTCCGCAGCGACTGCAAACTTTGGAGTGGTAGTCGAACTCGAAAATGCGCTAGTAGTGTTTCCGAGCGAAGGCAAACCAATTACGTTACCTGGTGAGCCAGTAAATTGGCGAGTCTTTCCACGTTCGAGGCATTACGAAAACCAGCTTCATGTCGTCTATGAAGATCATTTGGAAATACTGTCATTCAATCAGGATTACTTGGTCAACCAAGACGAAAAACTATTGGGAATATCTACCTTCTCGCGACAGCGTCGTAACGATTCATTATCAGACCTACTGGTTCAGTAGCGAACCACTGCATGCCAAAATGCCGAACCATCGGTGAACCGGATCTTGCGCATAATGCAGCGCAAGGCTGGTAACCTCAAACTTTATGAATGGGTAATTCTTGAAATGAACCAGACATTCAAAAAAGCATTTCGATCAACAAGTGTTGGCACATTGCCCAGCTTGATTCTGCCATATTCATTGCCCCAAATCAGACAGACCCGGTCGTCAGCAATTGGCCGATAGTTCTCTTTAGTTGACTAACATGAACTATCCACCGAAAATCACTGGGCTACGCGCGCAACGTGATTTCCGAAAGTGACGGAAGCGATACTTAAATACTCATGGTAAAAGTGATAGCCTGATAAAGAAGACTTGCAAATATGCTGTCATATCTACAAAATGATGTCATTGTTATCAATATGGGGTTTGAATATGGCGACACTTACCATACTCAATTTACCGGATGAAGTACACCGCGCTTTAAGTATTCGCGCCGCAATGCACGAACGCAGCATGGAGTCCGAAATTATGGACATACTCGAAAATGCGGTAAAACCCGAAGGGCGGATTAAACTTGGCAGTTTGCTAGCCGAAATTGGAGCCAAATTAGGCGGGGTTGACCTCGGTATAGAGCGCGACAAAACCCCAGCTGAACCGATAATATTTGAGTGATACTCCTTGGCGCCAACGTCATTTCCAAACCGTTACGGCAAACGCCAGATACGGGCACTGTGAAATCTGACAGTAAAAGTTAAAAATTAGCAGTTTGCCGCTACATCTCATCCCCGGTTAAAGGCTGGCGGTCAGGAACATTGGCCAAAATTTCTTTAAAGGCGTTTTTGTCGGCGCGCGCCGCTCTAGCTTGTAAATATTCCTCGGTGGCAATCGCGGAGACTTTTTCAGCCACGGCGCTAGCGATAAATTGATTGATAGACACGCCTTCCTTTTGCGCAAATTCTTTAATGTGTCTATGCAAGGAATCAGGGAGTCTTAAACTTAAGGCGCTCATGTTAAACGCTCCATAAAAAATAAACTTTTTGATTTACACGATGCAAATTACCGCGGACCTAGACAGTCAACATTTGGAAAAATTACAGGCGTTGGAAATAACGCTCAAAAAAAATACCTCGGAACTAATCGCCTATGCCATAGACGAAATTTACAACATGAAGCACCTGGCAACCGAAGGCGAAAAAGTTTTAGCTATTTTGCAAAAAACAGGTTTTTTAGGCGGTATGCCGGATGTTGCCGATTTATCGGAAAACTACAAAGAACATTTGGACTGAAGTGAGCGGTAATTTTGAGTTAAAACTCCGCTATGTATTCCAATGCTCTGACCAACAACACGTAAGCCAATAAATTTGCAGGTACTGTCTTTTTGTTTTCCAGATACATCGTATGATAGTGTTTGAGACAGGATTTTTCCACATGCAGATCGAGATATTCAGTACAAGTTTTGGATTGATGGCTTAGAATTTTTTTGATCAATTTTGCGGTAAATTTCTGAATATCCGCTCTTAAAGTATTGCATACTGTTCTTACCCAGTAATCGCGCGGCGGTATTTTGGCAAGCTGCCGTTCCAATTCCTGGATGCCTAAGGTTTGATCGATGTCATTTAGCAACTTATCGATAGCAGCAAAACCTTGCCCGGTTTCCCGGACTAAGGAAACCATAAACATAAAATTATTCAGACTGGCCATAACAGCCATTCTTTCCGCCAACTCCATGGGAACGCCACTCTTTTGATAATGGCTGATCCGCGTCTGAAGTTCATCTTGAGGCTGCTGCTTTATATAATCTTCATACTCGACCAAAAAAAACCCGTAACTTTCGATGGTATCGGCGTTTGGGCTAACATTTACGAGATGCGTCACCGTCCAATGACAAAAATCGTTCAAGGTTTTTTCGAGTTCAAGCAAGATTTGATATTGGGTATCGGCAGGCACTTTATTATCCAGCGCATTGACGGCCGATCGTATATTTTGAGCCCGCAGCACTTGATCGAATGTTAAATAGCAAGTAACAAAATTTAGCATATCGCCGTTTTCATTATCGTCCCGGCTTAAAAAACCGCATCCGGCCTGATTGATAATATAGTTACTAATGAAAGTGGCTTTAATTTCATTAGCCAACGGGTGATTAGCAAGATGCGGCTTAAATTGCTCCCGGCACAGAGACGGAAAATACGCCTCTAAATAATGTTCGTAACAGTGATCCTGCAATAACTTGCCGTGATTTTCCAATTGCTGGGTCAAATACATTTTGGCGGCGGACATTAACACCGCCAGTTCCGGGCGCGTCAGTGTTTGTCCGGGACGGGACTGTATTTCCTTGCCGAGGGGAAAGGATTCCACCGTTCTATCCAAAAAACCCGCCGCCTCTAACCTGTCCGCAACTTGCAAAAATAGCGTGGGATTCTCTACACAACGCCGCTGTTCTAAGGACAAACATAAACTTTGGGCAATATTGTCGGCCAATACGGAGTTGCAAACCGGTTCGGTTATATCGATAAAAAGGAGCTGGTAATCGGCAATAAGATTTTTCTTGTGCAGGTAAGTCAGTAATATTTTTAAATTGACTTCATGATCCGAGGTATCGACGCCCGCCGAGTTATCCACTGCGTCGGTATTGATCCGGCCGCCACGTAGACTGTATTCGATACGGGCTTTTTGGGTAAAACCCAAGTTTGCGCCTTCGCCGACCACCAAGGCCCCCAAATCGCAAGCGTCCACCCGCACATTGTCGTTGCCGCGATCGCCGACGTCTTCATGTTTTTCCGAACTGGCCTTGACATAAGCGCCAATACCGCCCAGCCATAATAATTCCACCGGAGTTTTCAACAAATATTGAATCAGCGTGTCGCCATCAATCGATTTAAAGCGTATTCCCAGCCATTTCCTTAATTCCGGGGAAACCGGGATATCTTTATCGTTTCGAGAATAAACGCCGCCGCCGGCGGAAATCAGATTTCGGTCGTAGCAATCCCAAGTCGAACCGGGTAGTTCAAACAGACGCCGCCGTTCCTGGATCGGCTCGCCGGCCGCCGGCGGATTGGGATCGATAAAAATGTGCTGGCCGCTAAATGCCGCCAATAAGCGGATATGGGGCGACAATAGCATCCCGTTGCCGAATACGTCGCCGTCCATGCTGACGATACCGATCACGGTAAACGGTTCTTTTTGAATATCTTTGC
>JBEKBU010000059.1:0-17587 GCA_050015235.1 Methylomonas sp.
CCAGATTGGCTTTCATCGCAAAATCCGTATGGGGGAGGTTTAAGGTTTGTTTATAATCTATGGACATGAGGGTTGTTGCGGCATTCAGGCATAAGTTAGGATAACACTGGCAAATAAGCCATCAACCATACAAACGGACGGTTGCGCCGATTTAGCCGAACGAATCAAAAAACAAATCTAAATTAAAAATTTTAACATTTATTGTAATTATGCAGCGAATTTTAAGTAGCGTCAGCAACCCGGCTTTTGGCGCCGGAGCGCCTGGCGGAGGACGCTGTGAATATCTCCCCGTAGCTTTCGCCCGGCTCCATGCCGGTCAAACCACTGCTAGGCGCTCCGGCGCCAAAAGCCAAGGCGGCGGGCAATCGGCAAGCTTTTGAAAGTTTAGTCACTCGGTGAATAGTTACCATTTATTTTACAAGCTTACTAAAAATAGACATCCCAATTTCCACTGCGATCAGCCAAATAATAATCCATTCCAGCACGGACGAATGCAGATGTTTTTGCTCATCGGCAAGCATTTCCAACAGTTCGTGTATCGTTTCCAGCTTTTTGGATAATACATCGGTACGCTGTTTTATTTCCAGATAATTGGCGGCCATGGAATAAATGCTTTGATATTCCGGATGCTCCCAGAAAAATTCCGGAGTATCCAATAAATCATAATTGAGAATAATATCGCTTTTAGTTAAAAACAGCTGCCCTCGGATCTTGGCCATGGCTTTACGGTTGAGTTTTATTTTTCCTTTTTGGGCTAAAGATTCCGGTAAGTGGCTGGTAGCACGAATAGTATCGAGCGCGTTCCCTTCAAAAGCCGCCAGCTTTATGGATTGCGCAAACGCATGCGACATCGCCAGCAACACCTTAAAATCGCCGGATTCCAGTTCAATGTGATCATATTGAAATCGATTATGTCCGCAATCTATTTCATAGCTGAAATTATCCTCTTGCGGATTTTCATCCGGTTTAACCGCATATTCCTGTAGCAAAATTTGCAAAGCCCGCCGGTCATCCAAGCCGATATTCCAATGCACGACCACGCCATAAGAAAAAATAATCGCGCATCCGCCTTTATAATCAATAATTAAGGCGTTTCTATACACTTGCGAGCGAGTGCTGTCCAGTAATTTCTCCCGTAACTCGGCATAACGGAACGATTGCGCCAAACAAACCGTCTGGCAAAGTTTAATCTCTCTATTTTCTGACATATAAATCGGCTCTAGCCATTATACCCAACGTATTTCAACCGGATAAACTTATTCAAGTAGATATCTTGTCATAAGAACAATACCTCCCAAACTTGTGAAATTATCTCAGGTTTGTTCATAAATAATTGCATTATTTACGTTTTGTAAGGATTTTCCGATGGCTTGTCGACAACAATATGTTGGCGCTATTTTGTTGCGGCGTCTTTCATTAACTATTTGACTTCATGAGGTTGATGGGCGATGATTGATTGAATAATTGTTCACCCGCCAGATTTTGTTTTAGAAAATAATCTCTTGATTCGCTATCGGAGAAATTAGCGTAGGCTAACAATAATTTTGCATAAGCAGCTTCCAAAGACATATTCCAGATCATTTTCGCCCCTTGTTCCAGAAATTGCCGGGTGGAGCTATAGGCGTTTTCCGAGTAAATCGCCGGCGCCAGGTAAATGCTTAACGACCGTTGCCTGCATTGTTTGATAAACTCAAGCAGATTATGCTGCTCCCCATATAGTCCGGAAGCACAGGCTGTTCCTGAATGATAAAGATCATGCAGGACCACATCCGCTCCGTCTAATTTAAAATGGGAATAATCAAGTCCGGGATAAGGTCTGATCAATAAAGCATGCGTAGAAAAATCGGCTTTTATTTTAATTGGCGTAAGTTGAGGTACGGAGCGATTTTCCCGCCGGACAAAACCTTGTTCAGGCAGAAATTGAAAACAGGCTTTTGATTGTATGCCGATAAAATCGCTGCTCAGTTGCAAGCAGGCGCCGATTCGGGTAGCCGAATATACTTGCATGCTTTGGCCGGGATTTTGATAGCTTACGAATACGCCGGGATTGCGAATTTGACAAATAAACTCGACGGCGCAACGAAAATTCGGCAAACCGTTGGCTTGAGGATTTTCCAGCGGCAAATCGCTGGAAACCAGCAGCAAGGGAATGTGAATTTGATTAAAATACAGCCCTAAAGCCGCGGCGCTAAACGATAGGGTATCGGTGCCATGAGTAAGGATAATCCCGTCGAACGCGTTTAAATCTTCCGCTTCTATCGCGCCGATAATCCGGCTCCAATGTTGAGGATGCAGATTTTCGCTTAGAATCTGTAAGGGTTGGATCGTTTTAAAAGTTACGTCCCGTGCGTTCGGATGCTGTTCGGAAAACATTTGCAAGAGTTTAGAGCCGGCGCTGGCGCAGGCGTCAATGACGCCGCTCCGTAGTTGCGAACCGATAGTGCCGCCGGTGAAAACCAGTAATATGTTTTTCATAGTATGATGAGCCGATTTAAAAAATTTAGCATCATAAACCCAAACCATGAAAATATCTTTGATTGTCGCGATGGCCAGCAATCGGGCTATCGGTATCAACGGCAAGATGCCTTGGCGCTTACCGGCGGATTTGAAGCATTTTAAGAAACTTACCATGGGTTCCGCCGTTTTGATGGGCAGAAAGACGTTCGAGGCTATTGGTCATCCGCTACCGGGACGGGAAAATATAATTATTACCCGCAATTCCGGTTACCGGCAACCGGATTGTTTGGTGTTCACGGATCTAATCAGTGCGTTGCGGCATTGCGCAACGCGTCCGGAAATTTTTGTCATCGGCGGCGCCTCCTTGTACCAAGACCTATTAAGCCAAGCGCATTTTTTGTATTTGACGGAAATACACAAAAACTTTACCGGCGATACTTTTTTTCCGGAGTTTAATCGACAGGATTGGCTAGAGCTGGAAAAACGACAGATTGATGACGATCCAACGGTGGATTACGCCTATACCTTTTCAAAGTACGCCCGAAAAAATATCAATATATGATGCTTGTGCATGGTTTGCGTCTTAAAGTATCTTTATTTTCCATTCTCTGAAAATGTCACAAAATAGTAACATTTGCTTCATACTATTATCACGTTATCACGGCATTATGCTTCAAAGTTTTTTAAACTCTCAATCTGGAAATTTTATGAAAAAATTCTTACGGCTTAAATCACTCCTACTGGGTTTTAGCTTTTTTTCTGCAGGTTTAATAAGCGGCGCTGTAAATGCGGCGGCCCCTGTAACTCTAGATCCCGCTCTTCCCGAATATACTCAAGCCAGTGGAATATCCGGCAATATTTCCAGCGTGGGTTCGGACACCCTGGCTAATTTGATGACCCTCTGGGCTGAAGAATTCGGTAAAATTTATCCGAATGTCAACTTGCAAATTCAAGCGGCCGGATCTTCGACCGCGCCTCCCGCTTTAACGGAGGGCACCGCAAATTTCGGCCCGATGAGCCGTAAAATGAAAGATAACGAAATTGACGAATTTGAAAGCAAATTCGGCTATAAACCTACCGCGATTCCTGTCGCCATAGACGCCTTGGCGGTTTTCGTCAATAAAGACAATCCGATTAACGGTTTGTCCATTCCGCAGATTGACGGCATTTTATCTTCGACCCGAAAATGCGGACACGCTACCGACATCACAACCTGGGGTCAGGTAGGATTGACAGGCGCGTGGGCGAGTAAATCCATTCAACTCTATGGCCGTAATTCGGTCTCGGGAACTTATGGATTCTTTAAGGACGAAGCTTTATGTAAAGGCGATTTTAAAAGCAATGTTAACGAGCAGCCGGGTTCTGCTTCTGTTGTGCAGGGTATAACCACTTCGGTCAACGGCATCGGCTATTCGGGCATCGGTTATTTAACCTCGGGAGTAAAAGCGCTTGCTCTGTCTCATAAAGAGGGCGAAGCGTTTATTGAGCCGTCCCCGGAAAACGCTATTTCGGGCAAATACCCATTGTCGAGATTCTTATACGTCTATGTAAATAAAAAACCGAACGAGCCTCTTGCGCCGTTAGAAAAAGAGTTTTTGAAACTGGTTTTGTCCAAAACCGGCCAGCAAGTCGTTATTAAAGAGGGATATATTCCTTTGCCCGCCAAAGCGGTTGAAAAAGCTCTGACCTTAATCCAATAATAGAGCCGGGTTGTCGGCGCCGCGGTATTAATTGCATGATTACAAGTTTCGGCGAATTGAGTTTAGGCGCCGCGGCGTTTCGACAATGGCGTAGCCGGTATGGTTACAATCGCTCTATGATTTTCCATGCCGGAATAGACCGGCGTCACAATTTTAAATGCGGCAATTATTTATATAAGCCGTGTTATTGTTCAATGGCGACATGAATACCAATGACTCTGATATGTCTGAAGATTTTTCTACCGTGACCTCTGCTCCTTTATTTGACAAGTCCGAAAGCGTAAAGCATCAACAATGGCGGCTGTTAAAAGATAAATTAGCCACTTACTTAGTCACCGCGGGTGGTTTAAGCGTCATAGTTGCTATCGTATTGATATTTTTCTATTTGCTTTATGTCGTATTTCCGTTGCTTATACCGGCGCGCGCGGAAATGGTCAGCCGTTACCCGGCGCCCGATTATGCTCAAGGTAAAACCGTATTTTTGGGGATGGAAGAGCAACATGAAGTGGCGTCTAGATTTACCGATTCAGGTAAAGTCATTTTCTTTAAGGTGGCCGATGGCGCGGTGATCAGTGAGGACGCCATACCAATTCCGGCCCAGGCGCAAATTGTTAGCTTCGCCCATGGTAATATGGAAAAGAATATTGTGGTTTACGGCTTGTCGAACGGCGGTTGCGTGATAGTCAAACATGAGTACACGCAAACTTTTAATAACGGTAAGCGTCTGATTACGCCTAGCCTGCAATATCCACTCGGGAAAGAGCCGATAATCGCCGATAGTAAGGGCGCCGCGATAAGCAAGATAACGGTTAGTCTATCCGATAAAAACAATATAATACTGGCGAGAACGGCCGATAACCGCGTTATACTCAGCAACTTGACCAAACAATCCTCGCTTTTTGATGACGAAGGTAGTCTGGAGCGTAGTGAAACCGAAATTGTTGAACCAGGAAATAACGCGGATTATCTGCTAGTTGACAAAGAACAGCGTAATCTTTATTTAGCAAGTCGGCAGGGCGATCTCGCGGTTTACGATATCAGCGAAAAAAATCGGCCTAGTCTTAAACAGAAACTCAATGTCTTGAATGCGGGCGCGCAAATTACCAGTCTTGAATTTCTGAATGGCGATATTTCTTTGCTGGTCGGCGACAGCAACGGCGAGTTATCGCAATGGAGTCTGCTCCGCAACGAACAAAATCGATTTGTAGTTGAAAAATTACGTTCGTTCAAGGTATCCGACGCCGCTATTATAGCCATCAGCGCCGAGCAACGCCGGAAAGGGATGCTGACGGCCGATATTAAAGGCCGTATTGGAATTTACAATACCACGGCGGATCGGGAATTGCTTAAAGAACAAATTACCCAGGATAAACCCGTGGCGATCAATTTGTCGCCCCGTGCGGACGCGTTTTTGCTTGAGTCGGCGGACGGAAATATCAACTACTGGTCCGTCGAAAACGAACATCCCGAAGTATCAATGGCTTCCTTATGGGGAAAAGTTTGGTACGAGAGCTACCCGAAACCGGATTATATTTGGCAATCTTCCTCGGCCAGCAACGATTTCGAGCCTAAAATGAGTTTGATACCGTTGGTATTCGGCACCATAAAAGCTTCGTTTTACGCCATGCTGGTAGCTGTGCCGTTAGCCATTTTCGGCGCCATCTATACCGGCTATTTTATGGCGCCGCAAATCCGGCAGTATGTTAAACCCGGCATCGAAATTATGGGGGCTCTCCCTACTGTGATTCTTGGATTCCTAGCCGGCCTATGGTTGGCCCCTTATATTGAAATGCATTTAACCGGTATTTTCGCCATCATGGTATTTGTGCCGCTCGGCGTGCTCTTTTTTTCCTATGTCTGGCAGAAAATGCCTAAAAGCTGGCGTAATGGAATACCCGACGGTTGGGATTTCCTGTTGTTGGTTCCAGTGATAATTTTTTTCAGCTGGCTGGCTTTTCAACTGAGCCCCGGTATTGACAGGCTTTACTTCAACGGCGATTTACGTACTTGGCTGAATACGGTAGGCGTCAGTTATGATCAGCGAAATACGCTGGTCGTAGGCCTGGCCATGGGATTTGCGGTAATCCCTTTGATATTCTCCATTGCCGAAGACGCCATATTCAGCGTTCCAAAACATTTGACGACCGGATCTCTGGCTTTAGGCGCAACGCCTTGGCAAACCATGACGAAAGTGGTTTTACTAACCGCCAGTCCGGGTATTTTCTCCGCCGTTATGATAGGTTTTGGGCGCGCCGTCGGCGAAACCATGATAGTACTGATGGCGACAGGTAACACACCGGTGATGGATTTAAGTATTTTTCAGGGTTTGCGCACCTTGTCAGCCAATATAGCTGTAGAAATGCCGGAAGCGGAAGTTAACAGTACGCATTATCGGGTGTTGTTTTTTGCCGCGTTAGTACTTTTTATGTTTACATTTATCGTCAACACTTTGGCTGAAATAGTCCGTCAAAATCTTCGACAAAAATACAGTTCCTTATGATTAAAGCATGGTTTAAAAGCGGATTACCGTGGATATGGATGACCGGCGCGGCGGTAAGCATCAATTTGATTTTGGTTTTAGGGCTTTTATTATTAATAGCCGTGCGCGGACTTGGGCATTTTTGGCCTGCCGATATTCTAGAATACCGTTATCAGGAGCGCCAAGCAGCTGAAGAATCCATTATCGGCGAAGAAGTTAGCACCGAGTTGCTGGCCGCCGCTCAAGCTAGAGCAGCCGGTCATGAAGTCCCGGCAAACAGTGAATATTTGGTGCAGCATTTAATCAAGACCGGTAACCGGGACATACTCGGCAGCGATTTCCGCTGGATTCAGGATCAGTATATTCTAAACAAATCGAAACCCGGCGATTTAATCTGTATCGAACGCCGGGAATGGGGAAATTTTTATGGACGGCTGCTGGCGGTTAAAGAGAATGGCCAACTTATTGCCGAAGGTTCGCCGGCTTGGCAAGTTGCACAGGAAAAACTAGCGAGTTCTCTCAAATTGCACGACGAAATCGATAAGCTGCAAGACCGGGAGGTAGGCGCAATTAATTATAATCTGGAACGTTTGCGGCTTAAGCAACGCGCGCTGGAGTTGAAAAACCGTTGGAATGAAACCTATTTTCAGGAATTTACAACCAAAAAACAAGAATATGAAAAGGAATACAAATCTGTTCAAGAACGCATAATTAACCTAAACAAAGAGCTTAAACGTTTTACTCTGGTTGTGCAGGACGCCGGGCGGAAAGAAATTAATTTACCTTTGGCGAGAATTGTTAAATTCACGCGTCCTAATGAAATGAGCGTGTTTGACAAATGCCGGGAGTATGCGTCCAATGTTATTGCGTTTGTCAGCGAAGATCCTCGCGAAGCCAATACCGAAGGCGGAATTTTTCCGGCTATATTCGGTACTGTATTAATGGTAATATTAATGGCGGTGGTCGTCACTCCTTTTGGAGTTGTCGCCGCGGTCTATCTGCGAGAATACGCCAAACAGGGTTTCGTTACCCGTATCATCCGTATTGCGGTTAATAATCTCGCCGGTGTGCCGTCAATTGTTTACGGCGTTTTTGGCCTCGGTTTTTTTGTCTATATAATAGGCGGCGGCATAGACCGGATATTTTACCCCGAAGCCGCCCCGGCCCCGGTTTTTGGTACGCCGGGTTTGCTTTGGTCGGCGTTGACTCTGGCGTTGATTACTTTACCCGTCGTGATCGTCGCTACCGAAGAAGGTTTGTCGCGGATACCCAAATCGATTCGGGAAGGGAGCTTGGCTCTGGGCGCCACTAAAGCGGAAACTTTATGGCGTACTGTCTTGCCGATGGCGAGTCCGGCCATTATGACCGGATTAATTTTGGCTGTCGCGCGGGCCGCCGGCGAAGTAGCCCCACTAATGCTTGTGGGTGTGGTTAAGCTCGCCCCGACATTACCGTTGGATGGTAATTTTCCCTATCTGCATCTGGACAGAAAGTTCATGCATTTGGGTTTTCATATTTATGACGTCGGTTTCCAAAGTCCGAATGTTGAAGCGGCGCGTCCTTTGGTTTATGCGACTTCTTTATTGTTGGTTTTGGTCATCGTCGGACTGAATATGTTCGCCATCACCGTTCGAAACAACTTGCGGGAAAAATATCGCTCGTTGGAAAATTAGATTTGCCAGCCATCCTGAATTAGCCTGGATCAATATTTTATGACAACAGTACAAACACGCACGCACGGTATTAATATTAATGCTCTTAATCGAGATGACAAATCGCAGGCCAAGCATACCGAAACCTGTATTAAGATTGAGAATCTGGATTTGTTTTATGGCGATAAGCAGGCTTTATATAATGTCAATATGGAAATGCCGAGAAAGAAAGTCACCGCTTATATAGGTCCCAGCGGTTGCGGCAAATCGACCTTGTTGCGTTGTATTAATAGAATGAACGACTTGGTGGACGGAGTCAGCATAAAAGGTAGAATATTGCTCGATAATGAGGATATTTTTGATAAATCGGTTAATGTGGCTGCATTGCGCAGACGAGTCGGTATGGTTTTTCAAAAGCCCAACCCATTTCCGAAAACTATTTACGAAAATGTTGCTTACGGTTTAAGAATCCAGGGCATCAACGATCGGCAAATTCTGGATGAAGTAGTGGAAAGATCTTTGCGTGGCGCCGCACTTTGGGATGAAGTAAAATCTAGGCTGAACGATAATGCGCTCGGCATTTCCGGTGGGCAGCAACAGCGTTTGGTTATTGCCAGAGCCATAGCCATAGAACCGGAAGTGATACTGCTGGATGAGCCGGCTTCGGCGCTGGATCCGATTTCAACGTTGAAAATAGAAGAGCTGATTAACGAACTAAAGGATAAATACACCATAGTTATTGTCACGCACAATATGCAACATGCCGCACGGGTCTCGGACTATACGGCTTTCATGTACATGGGTGAATTGATTGAATTCGGTGAAACCAGCGAATTGTTTACTAATCCGCTAAAAAAACAGACCGAAGATTATATTACCGGCAGATACGGTTAAAAGTTGAGGCGCGCCCGAATGGACAACAATAAAATTAAACAGCACATTTCCAGACAATTTAACGAAGAAATGGAAGATATCCGCAATAAGGTTCTGGCGATGGGCGGGCTTGTCGAACAACAGGTCGATTTGGCTACCAAAGCCTTCATGGGCTACGACATGGAAAGCGCGGAAACGGTTGTCGACCAGGATCGGCTGGTCAATGATCTGGAAAAAGATATTGATCACGAATGCACGGAAATCATAGCCAAACGTCAGCCGGCGGCATTCGATCTGCGTATGCTGATCGCCACCATTAAGATTATTACCGATTTGGAGCGCATAGGCGACGAAGCCGCCCGCATCGCCCGAATGACCATGCGGCTTGAAGGTTCCGATTACTATCAGGATAAATATTACGAAATTGAACATTTACTGCAATTAGTAAAAGACATGCTCAATGGCGCTTTGGATGCTTACGCTAGAACCGATGTAGAGGAAGTCATCGAAATTACCGCTCAGGATACTAAAGTCGACCGGGAATACACGAGTATTACCCGCCAGTTAATCACGCAAATGATGGAAAACCCCAGAAACATTACCCGCGCCCTTGATATGCTATGGACAGCGAGAGCATTGGAGCGTATCGGCGACCATTCTTGTAATATTTGCGAACATGTTATCTATATGGTTAAAGGAAAAGACGTACGTCATGTTAGCCGCGAAGAATTGGAGCAAACGGTAAAGACCACCCGCTAATTGTACAATTATCCTAAAAATGCGAATTTAAAAGTTTGCCGGATTCGAACGGGAAAGGTTGGATTATTCGACCAATTTTCGGAAGCTGTTTTCAATTTGTATCGATTAAGAAATAGACTATTACAAATTTAAGTAACGATACCGGCAACAAACCCGTAACAAATTACTTTATACTCAAGGCCTATCAATTAAACGCTGGGAAAGACAGGCGTCAATACGGACAGAAAATGCCGGCTGTTCTGAAATTGGAAGTGCGAAAAGCATAAAATAGCCAAGCTAGCCTAAAATCAACGCCATGCCATTGGAGAACTTTTATGGCCGACAAGAAAATTTTCCTTCAACAGGATTCATTGGAGCACAAACACGAGTTGCCGATTTTATCCGGCTCGCTCGGCGCCGACGTCATCGATATTCGCCGTCTTTACGCGGAAACCGGGATGTTCACTTTTGATCCCGGTTTTACTTCCACGGCAAGCTGCATATCTAAAATCACCTACATAGACGGCGATGCCGGCATATTGCTTTATAGAGGTTATCCTATAGAACAACTGGCGGAAAAATGCGATTTTCTGGAAGTGTGTTATCTGCTATTAAATGGTGAGCTGCCTAAAGGCGCTGAAATGAAGAGTTTCGTCACCAGTATCAGTCAGCATGTCATGGTGCATGAACAATTAAGCCGTTTTTACAGCGGTTTCCGCCGTGACGCCCATCCAATGGCGGTACTGGTCGGCGTAGTCGGCGCATTATCGGCTTTTTATCATGATGTAATGGATATCACCAGCAAGGAAGACCGCTATATTTCGGCGATCCGCTTGATTGCGAAAATGCCTAACATGGTCGCCATGTGTTACAAATACAGTACCGGTATGCCTTTTATGTATCCAAAACGTAAATTAGGTTATGCGGAAAACTTTTTACGCATGATGATGGGCGACCCGTGCGACGAATACGTTGCAAATCCGATTTTGGTCAGGGCGTTAGACCGGATTCTGATTTTACACGCCGATCACGAACAGAACGCTTCTACATCTACTGTGCGGCTGGCGGGCTCCAGCGGCGCCAATCCATACGCCTGCGTGGCGGCGGGTATCGCCTGCCTATGGGGGGCCGCGCATGGCGGAGCAAACGAGGCGGTCTTGAATATGCTGAAAGAAATCGGCGACGTTTCCCGGATAGGCGAATATGTCAATAAAGCCAAGGATAAAAACGATCCGTTCCGGTTGATGGGCTTTGGCCATCGGGTGTATAAAAACTACGACCCGCGCGCCAAACTGATGCGGGCTACCTGTTATGAAGTCCTTAACGAACTCGAGTTGCACGATAACAAACTTTTCAAACTAGCCATGGAATTGGAGCGCATTGCTTTGGAAGACCCGTATTTCGTCGAGAAGAAACTTTACCCGAATGTTGATTTCTATTCCGGTATAGTCTTGAGCGCTTTGGGTATACCCACGGATATGTTCACCGCCATTTTTGCCTTGGCCAGATCGGTAGGCTGGATTGCGCAATGGGACGAAATGATTGCCGACCCGGAGTTGAAAATCGGCCGTCCGCGCCAGTTGTATCTTGGAGTAGGCATGCGCGACGTCATTCCCATATCAAGCCGGTAACTAGCCATGTTTAGCCTAGCTTGGCGGTACTGGTCTTGCGAGGTTGTGTCCGCATATCTGAAGCAGCGCGGGATTTTATACGGACAAACTTGCAAAGCTGTCATTTTCCTCGGCTGCCGCCGAGGTGCGCCGGATCAGCTCAAGATTATCGGCTTCCGCCATCAGGCCGCCAATCGCCAGTGTCGCCACCATTGCTTCAAAAGCATAACTTAAATGAGCGCGATAGCGCTGATAGAATGTTTCTTCATTCGGCGGCAGTATCCCTAATTCGGATAATTCGCTAAGATAATAGGCCAGCAGGCGCCGTTCGTTTGCTCTGCGGGATTCCGGCGGCAGAGCGGTCGATAGAAAATAGGCGATATCTCCGACGCCTTCGCCGATGCGCACCAGTTGCCAGTCGAGGAATCCCGGGCCGCGATCCGTCCAGAACAAATTACCCGGATGGCAATCGTGATGAACTATGGTTAAAGGGCCCTGCGCCAACAGGCTCATAAATTTGCCGCGATTAGCGGCGTAACCTAAAGCCGAACGGTGTAAACCCGCCGGTATCAGTTCGCCCGCCAGAAACAAGCCGCGTTTCATCAGTGGGGTCGCCATGAATGTTCCCAAATGATTTTCAGCACGGGTTTTGAAACCGCTTAACCATGGATGCGCTTGTTTTAGATCCGGGTGACGCCAATAATGCGCGTGTAACTGCGCTAATTGCTTGATGACCTGTTGCGCTTGCGCCAAGGACAGCGCGTCAGCGGCTTGTCCGGCTCTAAAGTCCGATTCGCTGACATCGCCCATAACGACCGTGGCGCCGAGCCAAGCGGCGCTTTGCGCCGCCAATACTTTAGGCAGCCTCAGAGGTACCGAATGAGAAAGTAAATTATAAAAATGAACTTCTTTGTGCAATAAACCGGGTAAAGCAGTGATAAGCCGCGCTTTTAACGACAACGAGGGAATTTTGACGAACCAGCGCCTAGGCGCCGCTCCCTGCGCATCGTGATCGACCGTGATTTTCAGTCGGGTAGTGGTGCCGATGGTAATAGACCGGATTTCCACGCCACTAACCCTGGCGCCCGCCGCATGATGGCTGATAATATGCTGAGCCCAGGATTTGTTTATTTGTTCCGGGCTCCGGATAATAATATTTTTCGTCACTGGCTGCGGACGTAACCACGCATATATTTAAGTCTCATAATCCTGCAATTAATTTTTGACGATAGGGCGCCTCGAAAAACCTGGCATTGAAGCTTCGACAGGCTCGGTACGTACGGATAAATTATTGATTATCTAAGATTGCCGTTCGCACTGAACCCTTCGGCTCCGCTCAGGAGAGCCTTGCCGAAGAGTGGTTTTATCTAGGTTCCCGATAGACTATTTTGAAACCGTTTGCAAAAACATAGCCTAACTACTAGTTAAAGCTTCTTATTATTCGTAACTATTCACCGAGTAAACTTTCAAAAGCTTGCCGATAGCAGACCACCTTGGCTTTTGGCGCCGGAGCGCCCAGCAGAGGTTTGACCGGCATGGAGGCCGGGCGAAAGCTACAGGGCTGTATTCATAGCGTCCTCTGTAAGGCGCTCCGGCGCCAAAAGCCGAATTGCCGACGCTAACTAAAAATTCGCTGAATAGTTAGTATTATTCTAACCTAGCTCGCAACAAATTGGTTAAGTTTTGCTTTTACTTGCTAAAGGTCAATCCGTCATTGGCTACATTCACTTTAATTACCTCGCCGGGTAAAAATCGTCCGGCCAGAATCTCAGAGGCTAAAGGGTTTTCCAGTTGCCGTTGGATGGCCCGTTTTAACGGTCTAGCCCCGTATACGGGATCGAATCCGGCTTCGCCAAGCAAATCCAGTGCGGATTCGCTGATTTCAAAACCAATGTCGCGTGATTGCAGACGCTTAACCAGAAATTCGATCTGAATTTTACTGATAGCGCGAATTTGCCGTTCATCCAAAGGATGGAAGACCACTGCTTCATCAATACGGTTTATGAATTCCGGCCTGAAATTTTGGCCGACAATTTCCATCACCGCATCTTTCATCCGCACATAATTTTCTTCGCCGGCCAATTCCTGAATGATATGCGAACCTAGATTGGACGTCATGACAATCACGGTATTTCTAAAATCCACGGTTCTGCCTTGGCCGTCGGTCAATCTGCCGTCATCCAATACCTGTAAAAGCACGTTGAATACGTCCGGATGGGCTTTTTCAATTTCATCGAGCAGGATGACCGAGTAGGGTTTACGGCGCACGGCCTCGGTCAGATAGCCGCCTTCTTCGTAACCGACATAGCCGGGAGGCGCGCCGATCAGGCGGGCGACCGAGTGTTTCTCCATAAACTCGGACATATCGATACGGATCATGGCTTCCTCGGTATCGAACATGAAGGCGGCCAGCGCCTTGCATAGTTCCGTTTTACCCACGCCCGTCGGCCCCATGAACAAAAATGAACCGTTAGGCCGGTTTGGATCGGATAATCCGGCCCGCGAGCGGCGGATGGCGTTGCTGACAGCTTTTAAAGCTTCATCTTGACCAACGACGCGTTTACCAAGCTCTTCCTCCATGCGCAGTAATTTTTCGCGTTCGCCTTCCAGCATTTTCGCAACCGGGATACCGGTCCATTTGGAAACGATTTCCGCGATTTCGTCTTCGGTTACGCGGCTGCGCAACAGCGTAGTATCCTGCATTTCCACTTGCGAAGCCAAATCCAGCTCCTTTTCAAGCTTAGGTATCTCGCCGTATTGCAACTCCGACATGCGGGTATAGTCCTGAGCGCGGCGGGCGGCTTCCAGTTCCAGACGCGCCTGCTCCAGTTTTTCCTTGATGGTGGCGGTTCCCTGCAGCGCGGCTTTTTCGGCTTTCCAGATTTCTTCCAGATCGGAATATTCCTTTTCCAGCGTGGCAATTTCTTCCTGCAGGGTTTCCAGGCGTTTTTTGGAGGCGGAATCGTTTTCATTTTTCATAGCCTCCCGTTCGATTTTCAATTGAATCAGGCGGCGATCCAATTTATCCATCGCTTCCGGTTTGGAGTCCATTTCCATACGTATCTTGCTGGCCGCTTCATCTATAAGATCTATCGCCTTGTCCGGTAATTGCCGGTCGGATATGTAGCGGTGCGACAATGTAGCCGCCGCGACGATGGCGGGATCGGTAATATCGACGCTATGATGGATTTCGTAGCGCTCTTTCAAGCCGCGTAAAATAGCGACCGTGTCTTCCACCGAAGGCTCGTCCACCAAAACTTTTTGGAAGCGCCGCTCCAGCGCGGCGTCTTTTTCGATATAGTGCCGGTACTCGTCTAATGTGGTTGCGCCGACGCAATGCAGTTCGCCGCGCGCTAACGCCGGTTTCAGCATATTACCGGCGTCCATGGCGCCCTCGGCCTTGCCGGCCCCGACCATGGTATGAATTTCGTCTATAAACAAAATGACTTGGCCTTCCTGCTTGGAGATGTCGTTAAGCACGCCTTTCAGGCGTTCTTCGAAGTCGCCGCGGAATTTGGAGCCGGCAATCAATGCAGCCATATCCAAGGCCAGTAGTTGTTTGCCTTTAATGCCTTCCGGCACCTCGCCGTTGACTATGCGTTGCGCCAGACCTTCGACGATAGCGGTTTTTCCGACCCCAGGTTCGCCGATCAAGACCGGATTGTTTTTAGTCCGGCGCTGCAAAACTTGTATGGTGCGCCGGATTTCATCGTCACGGCCGATGACCGGATCGAGTTTGCCTTGTTCAGCCCGTTCGGTCAGATTGATCGTATATTTTTTCAGCGCTTGCCGTTGATCTTCGGCGTTCGCATCGTTGACGTTTTGTCCGCCGCGCATGTTTTCAATGGCTTTTTCGACGGCTGCCTGAGTAAGCCCGGCCCGTTTAAGGATGTTTTGCAAGGCGCATTTACTTTCCAGCGCCGCCAGTAAAAACAGTTCGCTGGAAATAAACGCATCCTGGCGTTTTTGCGCCAGTTTATCGGTTAAATTCAGGATGCGGGACAAGTCCTGGGAGATTTGCACATCGCCGCCGGCGCCGGAGACGGTCGCCAGGTGATCGATTTCCTGCTGCAAATCCTTGCGTAATGCATTCACTTGGATGCCGGTCTGCATCAGCAAGGGGCGGATGCTGCCGCCCTCCTGGTCTATCAGCGCCAGCATGACATGTAAAGGATCGATAAACTGATGATCCTTGCCTAGCGCTAAACTTTGCGCGTCGCTAAGAGCAATTTGAAATTTACTGGTTAATTTGTCCATGCGCATAAAGCGTACCTCAGTTGAATTTTGGTTATACAGTTAATGGGGAAATCGCGGCCAATTTTCAACCAGATAAACAAAATTGTTCAATACAGGAGGAATTTAGTGGGTAGAGTGTCCGTTAAATCAGGGCAGGATCATTTACCTTAGGCGCAATTAAAAAGCCTCAAACGCCGGACTAGAAGCGGTAAGGGCCATAATGGATATGGCGCGTTAGAAATAGGTGATTATTCTTTATTGACATTCAATAAAAACTAGCCCATACTTATTTGAGCTAGAAAATACGTTCCGCCATTTATTACCCGTCGATACCTCTCCGTAGATTTCGTTCTGTTTTTAATTCCGTGTTACCGCATTTACCGGCTTTACCCGCCTTCTTTAAGGCAATCTAAATTTTTTATAGGACTCAATTATGTCTACACTATCGACAGGCACCGTAAAATGGTTTAACGCCGACAAAGGCTTCGGTTTTATCGAACAAAAACAAGGCCCGGATGTTTTCGTGCATTTCAGAAACATTCTGACTAAAGATAACAATTATAGAACGCTAGACGAAGGTCAGCATGTTCAATTTAAGCTTGGCCGCGGCCCTAAAGGCCCGCAAGCTGAAGAAGTAACGCTTATTTAGTTTGTTTTCCTAAAACAACTGACTTATAAGGGGGTAAACCGAAAGGTTTACCCCCTTTTTTTGGATCATATAATCTACGCGTTAACTATTCACCGAGGGACTAAGCTTTCAAAAGCTTTGCAGATAGCTGACCGCCTTGGCTTTTGGCGCCGGAGCGCCTTGCAGGGGTTTGACCGGCATGGAGGCCGGGCGAAAGCTTCAAGGATGTATTCACAGCGTCCTCTGCTAGGCGCTCCGGCGCCAAAAGCCGAATAACTGACGCTAGCTTAAAAATCGCTGAGTAACTGAAAACCCTTGTATAAAAAGCCGGGTAGCTGATGCTTGCACTGATTAATGACTCTACGCGTCTCCTATTTCAACCACAAAACATAGTCCGCGCCAACTCCTGGATATCCTGAAATTTGTCCTGAAGTTTTCCATAAATGTTATCCAGGTCAACCGGATCGAAATCGACATCGGCTTGCTTCGGAAACGGCGGTCTATCCTGCTGCGAATTTTGCAGCGCCGAGACCAATTCCGCGGCATAGCCGACCAGCACCGTGCTCGGCAAGTTGGAAGTGGGATAACGTTCAACCGCATGCTGCTCCATGGCGGAGATTAACACATTCGGAAATTTCCATGAGCGGCCCAGCATGCCGCCGATTTCGCAATAATCGGCGCCGATAACGGAGCGTAGGGCTTGCAGAGTGGTGACGCCATCTTGTTTCGCCAACAGCAATGCTTGGGATGTTTGTTCCGGCAAATTGCCTGCCAGCCAAAGCAATCCCAGATTGTGAAGTAAGCCCGAAGTATGAAGGGTGGCGGTGTGGAAACCGGTTGGCTTGGTCGTTTGAGACCCCAACAACGTGACCGCTTCCGCGGTTAATAGCGATGAGCACCAGAAATATTCGGGCTTGAAAGCCGAGCAACGGTTGATTGCTTCGAAAGTCGACGCGATACAGAGTGAAATACTAATGCTGCGCACCATCAAAAATCCTAATCGAAGACAAGCCGTTTCCAGATTATCGGCCGGTTTGCAGGGTGACGCCCAGGCCGAATTGACCAGAAAGATCAGCCGGGCGGCAATGCTGGGAAAGCCGGTAATGATTTTTGCCAGCTTGTCAACCGGTAACGTATCGGAATCGAAAGCCCGCAACAGTTGATTAAAGCCGGTAGGCAATACGGGAGCCGGCTTGTTTAGAAATATTTTTTGT
>JBEKBU010000060.1:0-17473 GCA_050015235.1 Methylomonas sp.
AGAGTAGGGAGTACATAGGTTTTTATACGCGCTGCTTTCTTCTCAAGGGTCAGGGGCGCAATAACCTTACCGGTACGCTTGGATGGGTGTTTGCTTAGATAGTCTAGCCATTGATTAGCTGTATCGGCAAAACTGCCAACTACCGGCAGACCGGCATCAACGCGCTTTTTATTGTCTAACTCTTGTAGCTTAGCGGCTTTGTCTGCTTTTCGTTTTGCGCCGGGGTCGATACCTTTTGCGAGCTGTTCGCGGGCATCAACCGATTTAACTCTGGCCGCTTCGAGTGTGGCGTCTGGATATGCGCCAAAACTTAACCGATTTTGCTTGCCCTCGAATCGATAGATGAACCGCCACAACTTAGCGCCACTGGATTTCACCAGTAAAACCAAACCGCCGCCATCATTGATTGTGTAATCTTTTTCCTGTTGCTTAGCTGACCTATAGACTACGTCTTTATTGAGATTTATCGCCATTTTGTGACACCGTGAGTGATACGTTGTGGTGTAACTTTAGCGCGTATCACGAATCGTGTCACTAATTTTGGTGGATGTCGCTACATTTCTTTGTATTTCTCTGGACAATAAAAAACCCGCCAAGTCAGATAACTTGCGGGCTTTTGGACTTCTTCGTACTTCTTAAATCTTTTCTTTGGTACCGAGGGTCGGAATCGAACCGACACTCCCTCGCGGGAACCGGATTTTGAATCCGGCGCGTCTACCAGTTTCACCACCCCGGCAAAGAAAACGAATATTATACCTGACTATTAGCGCTTGCCAAAGTATTTTTTAAGCTTCCAGTATCACGAGGTTTTTAAGTTTTTTCATCGCGTTTTGCTCAAGCTGTCTGATGCGCTCGGCGGACACTTGATAACGCGCGGCCAAGTCGTGCAGCGTGGCTTTTTCTTCTTTCAACCAGCGGCTGGCCAGAATATCGCGGCTTCTTTCGTCCAGATTCGCCATGGCGGAGACTAGTTTATCTTCCTTACGTTCTTCCCAGTCGCTTTTTTCCAGCAATAAGGCCGGGTCGGCGTTGTGCTGCTCCAGATAAGTGATCGGCGCGACGGTATTATCGTCGCCGTCGTCATGGCTAGGCTCTAGAGCGACATCCCCGCCTTCCATGCGTAATTCCATTTCGTAGACCGTATTTAAATCCACATTCAAATTTTCGGCAATCGCCTCGGCTTCCGCAGCGGATAAATGGCTGACGTCTTTTTTCAGACGGCGCAGATTAAAAAACAATTTGCGTTGCGCCTTGGTGGTGGCGATTTTGACGATGCGCCAGTTTTTAATAACATATTCGTGTATTTCGGCTTTGATCCAGTGGATGGCGAAAGACACCAGACGGACGCCCAAATCGGGATCGAAACGCTTTACCGCTTTCATCAATCCTATGTTGCCTTCCTGTACAATATCGGCCAAGGGCAAGCCGTAACCTGAATAACCTCTGGCGACATGCGCGACAAAGCGCAAGTTCGACATAACCAGCTCGCGGGCGGCGTTTATGTCGCCTTCGTCACGGTAACGTACCGCCAGTTCATGCTCCCGTTCGGAGGTTAGCTGCGGAATTTGCGAGATGACGTTTAGGTAAGAATCAAATGTCCCGACCGATAAATTGATCGGTAAAGCCAAATTGTTGTTCATAATGTCCCCGGTTTCGCATTTAAGTTAGAATTATTTTAGCACTCGTGTCATAGGAGTGCTAATAATTTTTAAAAGTTCCCGGCCTTCATTCTGAGATGGACTTCAAATTTTTATTGCGGCGTTGAAGTTGCTTTTATCGGCCGCCTTTACGAAATCCGCTTAACACCGTTAAAATGCCGCCTAGACTTATCTATAGTTATGGGCCCGCCGCAACCGGGGAAGCCGTATACTAACAGCTTAAAGCAATCCTAACATTAAAAGTAAAATTCGCCATGTCAGTAACCGAAAGCTCCGCATCTTCAAACTTTATACGCCACATTATCGCCGCCGATCTGGCCAGCAACAAGCACCAAGGCAGGGTTGCGACGCGCTTTCCGCCGGAACCGAACGGTTATTTGCATATCGGCCACGCTAAATCCATTTGCCTGAATTTTACGCTGGCGCTGGAATATCACGGCACTTGCAATCTGCGTTTCGATGACACCAATCCGGAAAAGGAAAGCATAGAATATATGGAGTCCATCGAGCGCGACGTGCAATGGCTGGGGTTTATCTGGGCCGGTAAATATCATGCGTCCGATTATTTCGAACAGTTGTATCAATACGCCATGCAGCTGATTAAACAAGGCGACGCTTATGTGGACAGCTCCAGCCCGGAGCAAATCCGCGCCGACCGCGGCACTTTGACGGAGCCGGGCCGGGAAAGCGCCGACCGGCGCCGCTCCATCGAAGAAAATCTGGATTTATTCGTGCGTATGCGCGCCGGCGAATTCGCCGACGGCGCTTATGTGTTGCGCGCTAAAATCGACATGGCTTCCCCGAATGTCAACATGCGCGATCCGACGATTTACCGCATCCGCCGCGTCCATCATCAGCGCACCGGCAACGATTGGTGTTTATACCCGATGTACGATTACACGCATTGTATTTCCGATGCGTTGGAGGGCATTACCCATTCGATCTGTACCTTGGAGTTTGAAGATCACCGCCCGCTATACGACTGGGTGCTGGACAAGCTGCAAACCCCTTGCCATCCGCAACAAATCGAATTTGCCCGCCTGCAGCTCGAATACACGATCGTCAGCAAGCGCAAGCTGCTGCAATTGGTGACCGAGAATCACGTCAACGGCTGGAGCGATCCGCGCATGCCGACTATATCCGGCTTGCGCCGGGCCGGTTTTACCCCGGAAGCGATCCGCGATTTTTGCGAGCGCATCGGCGTCACCAAAAAAGACTCCTGGATAGAAATGGGCGTTTTGGAGAACTGCATCCGCGAAGATCTGAACGAACACGCTCTGCGGGCCATGGCGGTATTAAATCCGTTACGGGTGGTGATCACTAACTGGGACGAAGGTAAAACCGAAACCTATCGAATCGCCAATCATCCGCAAAAACCGGAACTTGGCGGCCGCGACGTTATTTTTTCCAAAACCCTGTTGATCGAACAGGACGATTTCGCTGAACATCCGCCCAAGGATTTTAAGCGCCTGGTTCCGGGCGGCGAAGTGCGGTTACGCGGCTCTTATGTCATCAAATGCGAACAGGCGATTAAAGACGCGGCCGGTAACGTCGTTGAACTGCACTGCAGTTACGATCCGGATACGCTGGGTAAAAACCCGGAAGGCCGCAAGGTAAAAGGCGTGATACATTGGGTATCCGAACCGCACGCCATCACGGCGGAAGTGCGTTTATACGACCGCCTGTTCAGCCATCCGAATCCGGATACGCTGGATAACTTTTTGGACGGCCTCAACCCAAATTCCCTGCAAGTGCTGAATAATTGCCGTCTGGAGGCGTCGCTGGCGCATGCCGCGCCGGAAAACCGCTATCAATTCGAACGCACCGGTTATTTTTGCCTGGATACCGACAGCACGCCGGAAAAACCGGTATTTAACCGTACGGTAACGTTGCGGGACAGTTGGGCTAAATAAGGATTGCTTATGGCTACCGATCTGCAAAGTCTCGTTGGGCATCTTGAACAGGCGACCGGCCGGAATTTGCAAGATGCGCGATTAAGCAGCGTCGGCGGCGGCGATATCAATTCCGCTTATAAACTGCAAGCCAGGGAAGCGACCTGGTTTATTAAATTAAACCGGGCGCAATTGCGGGAAATGTTCGCCGCCGAAGCCGCCGGATTGCAGGCTTTGGCCGCCGGCGGCGCGCTCCGCGCGCCGGAAACCGTCGCCTACGGATCGTTTCAGCACTATGCCTATCTGGTATTGGAGCATATCGAATTAACCTCATTGCGCGGCGCCGGCCTGAGCCGTTTCGGCGAGCAACTGGCGGAAATGCATAGGCCGGCGCAAGCTTACTTCGGCTGGACGCGCGACAATACCATCGGCTCGACGCCGCAATCCAACCGCCGCCATGACGACTGGCCGAGTTTTTGGCGGCGGGAGCGCCTCGGCCAGCAACTGGAACTGGCGGCGCGGAACGGTTACAACGGCGCCTTGCAAACTCGGGGCGAGAAACTGCTGGCGGGGCTGGATGGCTTTTTTAGCGCTTATCAGCCGCATCCGGCCTTGTTGCACGGCGATTTGTGGGGCGGCAACGCCGCCGCCGACCGGCAAGGCGATCCGGTGATTTTCGATCCGGCCTGTTATTACGGCGACCGGGAGGCCGATGTGGCGATGACCGAGCTGTTCGGCGGTTTCGGCAATGATTTTTACGCCGCCTATCACGCGGCCTTGCCTTTGGATGCCGGCTACAAGGCCAGGAAAACTCTTTACAATCTTTACCATATTCTTAACCATCTTAATTTGTTCGGTTCCGGCTATTTGCGGCAGGCCAATAACATGATGGATACGTTGTTGGCCGAACTGGGTTAGCGCTACGGCTGGGATAAAAACAAGCGCATGGGCAGCATGCCGGAAACGCTAAAGCCGTGCCGGGCGTAAAAGCGTTGCGCGGCCGCATTGCCGTGGTCAGTCAGCAGGGTGATGCGTTGGCAACCTTGTTGCCTGGCCGTTTGTTTGGCGGTTTCGATCAACCGCGAGCCCACGCCTTGGTTGCGTTCCGACGCCGCAACTATCATATCTTCGAGCAGCGCCGTGCGGGCGCCTAGGGCGGTGGAAACCGTATATAAAAGGCTGACCATCCCCACAATCCGCTCTACCCGCCGAGCCAGCAGAATTTGGCCTATTTCCGGATTGCCGATAATAGTGGTCAGTCCACGGCTTTGCGCCGTATAATCCGGCGTAAATTCGCACTCCAGTCTAAACAAATCGTTTAGCAATGCGCAGAGCGCCGGAATATCGGCAAGATTGGCGGGAGTAATGGTCAGCATGCGGCCCTTTGGGTAGCGGTTGCTTTAATTGCGGGCAAAACGCCGGGTTGAAATACGAAAAGTATATAATGCATTTCGATTAAAATTGCATTGTTTCGAACATTTGGCGAAAAAAACGGCATGAAGCGTTATTACTGTTGTTGCGGCAACGAAATTTATTTCGAAAACACTTTATGCCATGTTTGCAAGGGGGCTTTGGGCTTTATTCCGGAATTGTTGTCGCTGGTCAGAATGGAGCAATCCGGCGCTTACCGCCCCTGCCAACACCGGACTTTGCTGAATTGCAACTGGTTAGTCAACGATACCGATAGTAATCCGCAGTGCGTTGCTTGCCGCCTGACCCGCACCATACCGGATTTGGGCGTAAACAATAATTTATCGCGCTGGACTAAGCTCGAGGCCACCAAGCGCCGGGCTTTTTATATGCTGCTTAATTTGCAGTTGCCTATTCCGAATCGCGGCGGCGGCGGTCAGGTGCTGCTATTCGATTTTCTGGAAGACAAACGCAGCAACCGCTTCAGCGAGCTGGACATGGTTTATACCGGCCACGCCAGCGGCGTTATTACCCTTAACGCCGCTGAAGCCAACGATAGTTACCGGAGCGCCGCGCAAGATAAAATGCAGGAAGCCTATCGAACCTTGCTCGGCCATTTCCGACATGAGTTAGGGCATTATTATTGGTTGCTTTATCAATATCATAACGCCGATGTTAACGATTTTCGGGCGTTGTTCGGCGATGAAAGACAGGATTATTCCGGCGCGCTAAAGCATTTTTACCGGCAGGGGCCGCGTAGCGATTGGCCGGAGAATTATATCAGCGCTTACGCCAGCTCCCATCCGTTGGAAGATTGGGCGGAATGCTGGGCGCATTATCTGCACATCAGGGAAACCTTGGAAACCGCCGCCGCTTTCGGCTTAATCGACGCCGATCCGGCTACCGACAGTTTTTCGGATTGTCTGGCCGTATGGATGCGTTTTTCGGTGATTTTGAACGCTCTGAACCGCAGCATGGGCTTCAGCGACCCGTACCCGTTCGCCATTAACGCTATTGCCGAGCGCAAACTTCATTTTATCGACAACTGGCTGCAAACGCTTGTCCGCAGGCAGAAAATTCAACATGATTACCCTGCTTACAGGTAAAATTAAAAATCGTTTTTGTAATTATTCTGTAAATAAAGTTGGTCGGCTACCCGGCTTTTTAAATCCTACTTGTTGTTTTTGTTTTGAATCCAATACCTGTAAACGCCCAAACCCTAGCTCAGGCCGCTAAAATTTTAAAACAAGGCGGTCTGGTGGCTTTTCCTACCGAAACCGTTTACGGTCTGGGTGCGGACGCCTCCAATCCGGCGGCGGTGGCGAAAATTTTCGCCGCTAAAGGGCGGCCGGCCGACCATCCGGTGATCGTGCATTTAGCCGAAACCGCGCAAATTTACGACTGGGCGGCGGACGTGCCGGAATCGGCGCTACAATTGGCGCAAGCGTTCTGGCCGGGGCCGTTAACGATGATTTTGCATAAAAAGCCGGCTGTGCCGCTGGTAGTAACCGGCGGTCAAAACACCGTGGGCTTGCGCGTTCCGTCCAATCCCGCCGCTTTACAGTTGCTGGCCGCTTTCGGCGGTGGGGTCGCCGCTCCGTCCGCCAATCGTTTCGGCCGCATCAGTCCTACTACGGCGCGACATGTCGCCGAGGAATTGGATGGTTTGGTCGATTGCATACTGGACGGCGGCCCCTGTACGGTAGGCGTCGAATCGACGATTATCGACTTAAGCGCCGGCCAGCCGGCTATACTCCGGCCTGGCCGTATTAGCCATAGCCAGTTGAAAGCCGTGCTGGCGACGGAAATACAGGTTGCCGGTCAAAAAGCCGCTCAGCGCGATATCCGCGCGCCGGGCATGCTGGCTGTCCATTATGCGCCGGTTACCGAGGCCCGGCTTTGTGCGGCGGAAACATTGCCGGCTTTGGTGGAAGAACTAAACGCCGCCGGCAAACGTTTCGGCATACTCGCATTTAGCCATGCCAGTACGCAGCTGCCATGCGCGCATCGGCTGTTGTTGCCCGATCAGGCGGAATATTACGAACCGGCTTTGTATAGCGCGTTGCGGGAGCTGGATAAATTAGCGCTGGATTTGATTTTGATCGAGCAACCGCCCGCCGAAGAAAGCTGGATGGCCGTGAATGACAGGCTGAGCAAGGCGACTGTTTAATGAGCGACGAAGAATGGATGCGCTACGCCATCCGTCTGGCGCAGCGCGCCGAACAGGAAGGGGAGGTGCCTATCGGCGCGCTGGTCGTGCAGCATGATTTATGCATCGCCACCGGCTGGAATCAGTCCATACAAAATCATGATCCCAGCGCCCACGCGGAAATCGTCGCCGTCAGAAAAGCCGGCCTAGCCTTGCAAAACTACCGGCAGCCCGAAGCGACCTTATACGTCACTTTAGAGCCCTGCGTCATGTGCATGGGGGCGTTAGCGCAGGCGCGCATCAAACGTCTGGTGTTCGGCGCTTACGACCCCAAACGCGGCGCGGTCTGCAATGCGTTGCAACTTAGCGACGCTCCGTTTTTGAATCATCGTATCGACTGGCAAGGCGGGGTATTGGAGCAAAGTTGCGCGGAATTGTTACTGGATTTTTTTAAGGCTAGACGTTAGGAGAGGGGGGGTCAACTGCCAAAGTTGTCTGCTATTGGTGGGTTTTAGGAGATTTGGTCGTTCGGTGAGGAGTGTAACTGTTTATAACAAAAGACTTAACATGGATAAGATATCTTCCTGGCTACTTCTCAAACTCCAATTAGTATATCATCAAGTATTTTATGGTGAGTAATGACATTAGATATTCCGAATTTATAAACATTTACGAGCCAACGACTGCACACATTTTTCCATAAAGGCCAATGAGTTTGTACTTCTGCATCTTTAATTCCACGACTTCTCCATAATTGAGTAATTGAATTCGGATCGGCAGTAAGCATCCGGTAAGCACGTCGTTTGATGTTGTCGCTCAGCGATTCGAAGCATAACGGTATATCTAAGTGAATATTTTGTTCGGATATTTTGTTTGATTCTAGGGTGTCAATATACTCGAAGATATTGAGCGGTACTAACTGAGGTTGGTAATTGCGGAGATGTCGAATCTTGTTTGATAATGGGTATAAATTTAGAAGTGCCCAAATCTCTAACTAATTCTGCTGAAACTATCATTGCCTCATATCCAACTCCACCTTGTCCTTCGTTAGCTTTGTGCACATATTGTTCAGAACAGATCATTAATACTCGATTTGCTTCACGAACGCTCTTTTCCATATATTTTGGAACATCATCGCCAAACCTCAAATCCCATTGATCCAAGATAACGTCTATACCATTTTGACGTAATTTTGTAGCTAATTCCGCTACCCATCTTTTATGATCGGGGCTATCGTGAGAATACGAAATAAAAACGATGGGTATATCATTTTCCATAATTCACTAAAAAAGTTATTTTATTAAAAACTCAAAGCAATAGGCGACAGACCACAATTAAGTAAATCCATGAAATCTTTAAATAGAAAACTCTGTCTCTTATTTCATTTCATGCAGCTTGCTTACATGTACGTAATTTTCCTTGTTCTTGCGGTTTTTTATAAAGGCTGCCTGCACCGAGCTCCAATCCGTTTTTCCAACATAATGCCCCCAGTTCCAGAAAAAAATCAGAAAAATAGTCTGCGTCCTGTAATGGGATGACCAGTTCGGTTTGCCGGTCAATTAATGGCTGCATATCGTATTCCCCCCCAGGATTGATTGAAAATGAAAGGCGTATTTTTCTTTATCCAACATATTCGGCTTTGATGATTTTAATCATAGCCTGCTCTGGGAGTATGGCGCTGCATTTTCGTTCAAGTCAGCCTAAATGCCTAAAAGATTCTGAAACGGTTGGCGATTTTTCCAGCGATATGCTCCAAAATCACGTTTGTCGGTAGAAACAATGCGACCATGCCCCAAATGTTCTGCAAGCACAACTAATGAAGCATCAGCAAAGTCCATAGGCAAATCTTCATATTGACGCATTAGTTCAAACTGTCGCGGTAAAAGTGTATTGCCGGCTTCAAAGATTGTGAATAACTGTTTATTTTGCAATTGAATCAAAAGAGCAAGAAAATTCAAAGCAATTTTTTGGTAATGTCGCTGGTTAAGCAGATGCACCGTTTCAGTCAGTACAGGAGCCGTAGTTACTAGAGGTTCCTTACATTGAGAAAGAAATTGCTTACATACAGTATGATTTGAATCGCTTTTATCGAATAATCCAACCCAAAATCCGGTATCGGCTATGATCATTGACTTTTGTTAACCAACTTTATTTGAAAAATTCATTTTTTCTTTATATGTGGTTGAAAGCTCTTCACTTGTCGAGATACATCCTATCAGTCCGGCGGCGTCGAAGGCTTGATAAATTAGCGAAGTCTCATTCCCTGTCTTCGATTCGCAACTTTGGCTCCAATTTGCATCGATCAGATCGGCTATGGTTTCCGACACACTTTTATTCAGGCGTTTTTGTAGTATTGATAAGCGTTCGGCGTGTGTCGCATCTAATTCAACTTCAATTTGCATTTAAAAACCCCTTAATCGTAATGGATCAATTTTACGCGAAATTGCTTAAAGGCGCATTCTTGTAAATTCTGTATTTTATTAAAGGTGTTGACGCCAAGACCCCAGATTTTGGAATCGGCAAGTCTGGCGGAGGTTTGCTCGGCATGGACGCCGGGCTAAAGCCTACAGGGAGGTATTTACGGCGTCCTCCGCCAGACTTGCCGGTTTCAAAATCAGAATAGCGGAAAACGGTAATTAATAGCAATGGCTATCAACCAAAAAATAGGGCGGTTTGCGAATGCAAACCGCCCTACAACTAACTCTAACTACAAGATAAAGATTAGTTCTCTATCCAGATCAGCTCAACACGGCGGTTTTGAGCTCTTCCCTCTTCAGTTCTGTTATCGGCGATAGGATCGGCGATGCCGAAACCTTTTGCTATCAGTTTATTGGTAACCCCTTTCGATTTCAGGTACTCAACAACCGCGAGGGCGCGCCGTTCCGACAATTTCATATTGTAAGACTTTTTACCTTCGCTGCTGGCGTATCCCCTAGCTTCGATTTCATTTTTTTGCGGATCGGCAATAAGGTCTTTGGCAAGATTATCCAGAATTTCTTTGGCGGTCGGCAGCAACACCGACGAATCGTATTTGAAATTCTCACCCATAAGCACAATAACCGGACAACCATTCGCATCGACTTTGCTGCTTTTAAAGTGTCTACCGTGACAAGGGTCCGCAGGCGGCGGAGTCGGCGCCGGACGGGTCAGGATAGGTTGCGACGTTTCCACTTTCATTGGCGCGGCTTTAGGTTTTTCGCCGAACGGAATCACAAAGCCGACATTCACCACCATGTCGTTAAATTCGTTGGTGCCCGGTTGCAGATTGGCGTTCAGGTTATTGTTGTAACGGTAACGCACGTCGCTGCGGAACATTAAGTTGTCCAGTATGTCAACTGTAAAACCGACGCCGGCCTCACCAATGAAGCCCGCGCCGCATTTGCCGCCCAAACAGGTGTCCATGCCGCCCACGCCGAATACCGCGTACGGTGAGAATGTGTCGCGGAAGAAATAATATTGCACGTCGGCGGTGCCGCCGGACATGCTCCAAGGGCCGTTCTGGCCGTTGTAACCTTGATAAAAGCCGTCCAGTTCTATATTGAAATGGCGATCCAGCATTTTGCCGAAGCCCATGCCGCCGCCCCAGCCGTCATCGGCTTTTCTGTCGCCGCCGGTATGCACGAAAGTGCCGAAAGGAGCAATATACCAGCGCTTATCGATCAAGTCTTCATCCGCCGCGTGAGCAGCCGGCAATAAGCCGCAGCCCAGCAACAAGCTTATCGGGAGTAATTTGTTTTTTAACATAACGTACCTATTATTTAATGAAATCAAAAACTAAAGAGATTCGGCCACTGTAAAAAAACTTCCGTACCGTATCAGCCGGCGCCTTTAAATGCTTAGGAAAGCAGGCAGCCGTAGCCATTTACATCACAGATTTGTCGCCTGTATTTTTAATATACACCAAATTAAACGTTAGGGATAGTATTTTGTTGCTTTATAGCTACGGTTGTTACTAAAACAATACAAGTTAGAGTGTTTGCCGTTTGCGGCGACAAAACAGGTTTTGTCTTTTATAACAAGCAATTAGGGAAGGCAGCGAGGCGCAACTAAAGATGCTCAACTATAAACCCCTCCGGCTCGGCAATTACCGGGTTGCATAACGCGCCTATACCTTCGATCTCTATCCGCACTGTTTGACCGGGGCGCAAATAGCCGCGCGGTTGCATTTTGACGCCGACGCCGCTGGGCGTGCCGGTGGTGATGACGTCGCCGGGCTCCAAAGTCATGGCCTGAGTCAGATAAGCTATCGTTTCATAGCAATTGAACAGCATTTCGCCGGTATTGGCGTTTTGCCTTAATTCGTCGTCTACCCAGGTTTTGATGGATAGATTATGCGGATCGCCGATTTCGTCGCCGGTTACGATCCACGGGCCGAGCGGTCCGTGCGTATCGAAGGATTTGCCTATAGTCCAGGTCGGCGAGCGTTGCTGCCAGTCGCGGACAGTCACGTCGTTGCATATGGTATAGCCGGCAATTACTTCGGCGGCGTTTTCCACTGAAACGTGCCGGCAGCGCCGGCCTATCACCACGGCCAGTTCACCTTCGTAATCGACTTTTTCGGAAACTTTTGGGCAGTGGATAGCTGCGCCGGGGCCGATTACGCAAGTGCTTTGCTTGGTAAAAAAAGTCGGGTAATCCGGTTTCCGCCGGCCGGTTTCATTGATGTGATCGGCGTAATTAAGCCCTAATCCGAGAAACTTGCCTGGGCGTAAAACCGGCGCCATTAATTGGACGGCGGATAACGGCGTCCGGTGTAGGCCGGAGTCTATCAATTTTTTCAGGGCGTTTCGTCCCGATTCGCCTGACGCTAAAAAATTAAGCATGGTATCGCCGCCCGGAATATTTCCGCTGGCGATAACCACATTTTCGTCCGTAATTGCGCCGATTTGCGGCTGCATTTTATGCAGAAAAGAGACCAGTTTCATGTTTAGTCCGTTTTTTGTGAAAATTCCTACAAATTTTCAAGTTTAAAAAATTTTTTTTTACTGATAAAAGCCCGAAATCTTGGTACGCAAATTGCGTGAATGCCCTGGAATTACTGGGTTTTTCGGGTGCAAAAAATAAATATTGACAAAAGCTTATAATTGTGGTTGGAGTAATTTTTTGCTTGCCATACTGTATTTTGTGGGTTAACCTGAAATCTCATCACCAAAGTATTGTAACAACAAGAGGATTAAATGATGAGTTTTAACAAAGAGTTAGTAATATTTTTTCTAGCATTTTCGCTGACAGCGCTTTTTCCTTCAGCCAATGCGGAAACCGAAAAAAACGACCAGCCTGTTCATCATGGCGTTGCGTCGTATTATAGCGATAAGTACCACGGTAAAAAGACTGCTAATGGCGAATTGTATAACAAATACGATTTGACTGCCGCAACCCATTCCACGTTTCCGTTCGGCACCTTATTGCGGGTAGTCAACCTGCGTAATCAGAAAAGCGTCGATGTTCGAGTTACCTCCCGCGTCCACCCACACAATAAACGCTTGGTCGATTTGTCCAAACAAGCCGCTATCCAACTTGGATTTTTGCAAGCCGGCACCACCGAAGTCGCCATAACCGTGTTGCGGTTAGGCGAAGCCTAGAATCTTTTTAAAAACTTTTACGTTACAATCAAGCATGTATTGGTTTAGCAGTTTTTAAACAGGTTTTTAATATAACCCGGGAGCACGGGAGATTTTCAACGTACTTCAATTCGATGTACGCTGGTATGTCTTTAGCTCCCAGGAGTATTAATATTTCTATATAAACTATAATTACCGGCATGATAGATTGGAAAACCACTTACGCCGCTATTTGGCGGCAACGCCAGCAATATTTGCGTCCGGTCAAGCATCTTGACGCAATCCGGCTGGAGCAATTATTCGGCATAGACGCGCAAAAACAGCAGTTAACCGCCAATACCGAGCGATTTCTGGCCGGATCGCCGGCCAATAACGCTTTGTTGTGGGGGGCGCGGGGAACCGGTAAATCTTCTTTGGTCAAAGCCGTGCTGAACGCCTATAAAGATCGGGGTTTACGCGTCGTGGAAGTAGATAAGCCCGATCTTATTTATCTGCCTGAAATCGTCGACGAAATCAGAGAGCAGCCGCAGCATTTTATTGTTTATTGCGACGATCTTTCCTTCGAAGCCGATGACGGCCTATATAAGCCTTTAAAAAGCGTTTTAGAGGGGTCAATTGAGCTGCCGCCGGAAAATGTGTTGTTTTATGCGACTTCGAACCGCCGCCACCTACTGCCGGAATATATGCGGGATAATCTGGAGACGCAGCTGCTGGATGGCGAAGTGCATTATTCGGACAGTATCGAAGAAAAAATCTCGCTATCGGACCGTTTCGGCTTACGGTTGGCCTTTTATCCGCAAAATACGGCCGCTTATCTGGAAATCGTCGATAGTTATTTTCCCGAATATGCGGGCGACCGCGAGCAACTGCATAAGGCCGCGCTGGATTTCGCCCATCTGCACGCCGCCAAAAACGGCCGGAGCGCCAAACAGTTTTATCAAGCTTATTGCAGCGTCATTTAAATCGAATATCCGCCTGACGCTGATTATCGGTTTCTAGTTTTCGCCGGTTTCAGCCAGCATCCGGTAGTCATCCGGGAACGCTTCTATAAATAAATGCAAGGGAATGCTGTATTTGACCAGTAAGTCGTCGAAATTCCCGCCGGCTTTAACTTCTTTTTCGGCTATTGCTTTAAATTCCGCCAGAATATTGGCTTGGTTTAAAATAAATCCGTACCGGGAAGCATGGCTAAGTTCGCCGGATTGTTCGGATAACGCGGTGAGCAGATAATCCGGCAGCTCCCATTTGCGGGCGATTTTGGCCGATAACTCTTGTGAGTGATCGCGGACTATGGTTGAAAATACCGAACCGCGCGGCTGGTAATTAATGTGCTGGCCTAGGGCCTTGGTTAATAAGCCGAAAATCGCCAGCTTGCCGATATCGTGCATCAATCCGACTAAATAGGCGTTGTTCGGGTCGCATTGCCCGTAAAACTTCGCCAATGCCCGGCAGGCTTGTCCGCAATCCTGGGAGTGCCGCCATAAATGCTGCCCGAACATGCGAAAATAAATGGGCGCGATCAATACCATGCGCTTCATCAACACCGAACTGACGATGGTTTTTAAATTATTTAAACCTAATATAGTCACCGCTTTTGTTAAGTTGGTAATCTTTTCCTGGGTATTGCTCCGAAATAACACGCTGTTCGCCATATTCAATACTTCGGAAGCCAGGGCCGGGTCTCTGATAATATAAGACATAATGGTTTCGGAGCTGATGTTGATGTTGGTCAGTTCCTTCAATAAAGCCATGCCTACATCCGGCAAGCGCGGTACGGCGGAATCCGGGATCTCGCCGCGCAGCATGGCTTCAAGATTTGTAATAATGAAATTTTCTATCTCATTCGGCTCCTGCCGCATATCCAGGTTGGCGCCAAGCAAGTAATCGTTGAAACTGGTCGCCAAGGACTGATAATTATTATCGTTTTGCAGCGCGCTATCTAATTGGGCGCCACCTGTCGATAACTGGCGATCCGCAACCGGCTTTTCCGCAAAAGAGGCGTTTGCCGGCGCCGGAATTTTAGCTTTATGCCTGGATACGCCGAATAACCGCCTTAAAAAACCAAACGCCATGGAAAAATGCTAAAAAGAAATGATGTGGATGAATTGGATAAAACAGCGCTTAAATCGCCCGACTGCGCCGGGCTCATGTTTTTTCAGCATGTAAATTGCCGGTTCGATTATGTGTATCCTTAAGTTTAGTACAGCGTCACGTTTATGCATTATTCCTCGTAAAGCCGGGTGAAAATCCCGATAGACCTTCCGTTATGAACGCCACCCTGAAGCGTGTGGCGAAAGTTTTTGGGTTACGGACGATTTTTAAACCGAATCACATGGAAGCGCTTTTTCAAAGATGCATAAATTCGTGGCGTTAAATATGCTTTGTTCCAGCAAAAGCGTAAACCGGAACCCATAACCGATGAAGATTTTTTCGGCCCGAACGGCTACATTATCAAGCATTTCAATTGGGATGACGCCATGCTGGATTGGTAAATCCGCGGTTCATCGCGTACCATTTTTGTTCAAAACCCGCCTATAGCTGGCGCTAAAGATCTGGTGGCTAACCATGTTTTTCGCGCGGAAAAGTTGCTACTTTACAAGCGCTTAACAAATCCGTTTTTATTGTTTGCAGATATAGTTATTGACTGATAGTTCGTTTAAACATATAATTTGCTGTTTACTATTAACAGATTATGCTTGATGGAGCTTACGTTGATGCATGCGGTAATTCAAACAGGTGGTAAACAGTATCGGGTTGCGGAAGGTACTACCTTAAAAATAGAAAAACTTGAGTTGGGCGCCGGCGACAGCGTGGAGTTCGACAAAGTGTTGATGATACAATCCGGCGATGATGTGAAAATCGGCCAGCCTTACCTTGAAGGCGGTAAAGTTACCGCGACGGTTGTTTCTCAAGGGCGGCATAAAAAGATCAGAATCATCAAATTCAGAAGGCGTAAGCACTATATGAAAAGAATGGGGCATCGCCAATACTACACGGAAGTCCGGATTACCGGTATTTCCGCATAATATTAAGAGGATTTAGAAATGGCTCATAAAAAAGCAGGCGGTAGTACCCGCAATGGTCGCGATTCTCACGCGCAACGGCTAGGCGTTAAAAAATTCGGTGGTCAAGTTGTCAAAGCCGGCAATATTTTAATTCGCCAACGCGGCACTCAATTTCATCCCGGCGACAATGTAGGGATCGGTAAAGATCATACGCTGTTCGCCACCAGTGACGGAAAAGTGGTTTTTGCGGTAAAAGGCCCCAAAAACCGTAGATACGTCAGCATCGCTGCAGCTTAATAGTTTTGGCCGCGCTCTTTTTAGGCGCGTCCGCGATTGAGAAGCCTCGTTTTCAGCGGGGCTTTTTTGTTTTTATCGGTAAATTATGAGATTTGTAGACGAAGCGGAAATCCGGGTCGAAGCCGGCGATGGCGGTAATGGCAAGGCGTCGTTCCGGCGTGAAAAATATATTCCGTTAGGCGGGCCGAACGGCGGCGACGGCGGCGACGGCGGCAGCGTTTATTTAGTCGCCACTGAAAATGTCAACACGCTGGTGGATTTCCGCTACCATTCCGTTCATCGCGCGGAACGCGGTCAAAACGGCATGAGCAATGATTGCACCGGAAAAAAGGGCGAGGATTGTTTTGTAGCGGTGCCGCCCGGCACCATCGTTTATGAAGCCGAAACGGACGAGAAAATAGGCGATTTAACCAGGCCGGGTCAGCAATTACTCGTCGCCAAGGGCGGTTTTCACGGTTTAGGCAATACGCGCTTTAAAAGCAGCATTAATCGCGCTCCGCAACAATTTAGCAAAGGCTCCGCCGGAGAACATCGCTTATTGCGGCTGGAGTTAACCGTCATCGCCGATGTCGGCTTGCTGGGCATGCCGAATGCCGGTAAATCCAGCCTAATCCGGGCTGTCTCGTCGGCTCGGCCTAAAGTGGCCGATTATCCGTTCACTACATTGCACCCCAATTTGGGCGTGGTCAGAATTGATGACTTGCGTAGCTTTGTGATTGCCGATATCCCAGGCGTAATTGAAGGCGCCGCGGACGGCGCCGGCCTGGGCTTGCAATTTCTTAAGCATTTGTCCCGTACGCGGTTGTTATTGCATATCGTCGATATCGCGCCTTATGCGAGCGAGATCGGTCCGGTCGACGCGGCGCAAAAAATCATTCTGGAATTGGAGAAATGGAGTTCCGAATTGGCGAATAAGCCGCGTTGGTTGGTGCTAAATAAGATTGATCACTTAGCCGAGGATGAGGTTGATCCCTATTGCCAAACCATTATTGACGGCCTGGGATGGAGTGGTCCGGTATTTAAGATTTCCGCATTAAACAATCAAGGCCTGCAGCCTTTAATGTATGAGATAATGGCGTTTCTCGAACAACAAAAAAAGCCAGCGCAGGAATTGACCAGTGAGCCGTTCTGAGTTTGCGAAATCCCGCCGCATAGTGATCAAAATCGGCAGTTCTTTGCTCACGGATGGCGGGCGCGGCCTTAATCGTCCGGCAATTGCCGGCTGGGTGGCGCAGATGGCGGAGTTAAAACGCCAAGGCGTCGATGTCGTGCTGGTGTCTTCCGGCTCTGTCGCCGAGGGCATGTCGCGTTTAAAGCTGAAATCCCGTCCAAAAACCTTGCATGAACTTCAAGCCGCGGCTTCTATCGGTCAAATGGGGTTGGTGCGTAGTTTCGAGGATGAGTTTAAGCTGCATGATTTATTGGCGGCGCAGGTTTTACTGACGCATGACGATCTTTCCGACCGGCGCCGTTATTTGAACGCCCGCAGCACTTTATTGAC
>JBEKBU010000061.1:0-17239 GCA_050015235.1 Methylomonas sp.
TCAAAAAACTCTTTCAAGATGCAGTCAGCGCCTAGAAAAAATCTGCCGCCGTTCGGCAGAATATTTTCGGAGAAATTGAAATCGGCCAATCCGCCGTGGCTGGTGATTGTCTGCATAGGACGTGACTGTTGGCGAAGCGCCAGACACTGGCAGAAAAACCCGACCGTCTGGGCATTGGTGATGCCTGCGTCAGAATCGCCACTTGGCTATGTCTGGCAGGTTTCGGCGCTATATGTCCTGGTTGACTGGGATCTAGGGCCAACCCACAATCAAATTATTCAACTGGTGAAAGTTCTGCTGGTTGCCGGGGCTGAGCAGGTGACGGTTCGCCCTTGCTGGGTCGATACCAGTCAACCAGCGGTTGAATACGACTCATCAAGGCCTGCGGGTGATCGCTGGGTTCAGGTCAGGGAACAGATCATGATTTATCCGGGGCTCAAGCAGAGAGATAGCGATGTTTCTGCCTGAAGTCATAGAACTGGACGATGCTGAATTGACTAGCCTGGAAAAAAGCGTCCTTTCCAATACAAACGAAATAAGGCAATTATCCTTTGCCGACTTGGCTTTACCCTGTTATATCGTTGAGGAACACTGGTTCGACTTGGGTGGCAAGCGTCAGCCAGGCGTCTGGTATTGCTATCATACCGAAGGCAACCAGAGAACGTCATCAGCACAGCATGCTATACGGATTTGCTCACCACTTATATATAGAGGCAGTTACCAATACCGAAGATGGTCAATATTTCGGTCGCTTGCTACGTTTCCGCGATACCTTTGGCCGTTGGCGGCAATGGGCTATGCCAATGGAATTGCTGCGCGGTTCCGGCGAAGAATTACGCGGAGAACTGCTGGCTGCCGGTGTGGAGAGAGAATGGAAGCATCGCCACAAACTGGCTGATTATCTGCAATCGCATATTCCGGAAAAAGTAATTACCGCCGCCACACATACAGGCTGGGCGTACAAAGGAAATGCCTTTGTAATGCCGGATCGGATTATCGGCGCCGATAATGTTTATTTGCAAAGCGATTGCATTAATCACTATGGCGCTATTCGTACCGGTGGCGATTACCAGCAATGGCAGCAGCTTGCGGCCTATTGCGCCGGAAATCCGGTATTGGTCTTATCGCTGTGTGTCTCATTCGCCGGGCCATTGCTAGCTAAAGTCCACCACGATTCCGGTGGCATACACTGGGTAGGCGACTCCAGCACAGGTAAGACCACGGCTTTACTGCTGGCTGCTTCGATATGGGGCGGCGAGGATTTCAAGCGTAGCTGGCGAGCTACGTCAAACGGTCTGGAAAGCGTTGCGGCGATGTTATCCGATACCTGCTTGTGTCTGGATGAAATCAATGAAGCTGAACCGCAGGAAATTGGCGGTATTGTCTATTGTTTAGGCAACGGCACTGGCAAAACCAGAGCCAATAAAGCCGGTTCTGCCAGACAAGTACAGCGCTGGCGGTTAACAATCCTATCCACGGGCGAACGTTCAATCACTGCCGCCATGAAAGAAAGCGGTAAACAGGCCAAGGCCGGCCAGTTACTGCGTTTGCTCAGTATTTCGGTAAAACGGCAATTTGGGCTATTCGACAACCTACACCATTTTAATGATGGCAGAACCCTGTAGGATTTCTTCAAAACCCAGTCTGCCAAGCATTACGGCCATGCCGGTATCAAGTTTGTTGAATATCTGATTCAGCAAGGCAATGCCGATTTCGGTACGGTACTGGCAAAAATCGTAACCCAATTCAGTCATATTGATCATCAGTCGGCCAGGGTAGCATCTAAATTTGCCTTGTACGCGATGGCCGGAGAACTGGCTATCGAAGCTGGCATAGCACCTTGGGAACAGGGTGCTGCATTACAGGCTTGCCAGTTGTTTTTTGCCCAATGGCTGCGTGAACGCGGTAAAGGGCTTACAGAAGACCAGCAAATTTTACAGAATGTCGGCACCTATATTCTGAAATACGGCGATACCCGATTCACAGACAAAAATAATCCCGACGAGAAACCACGGGCCGAACGGGCGGGATGGTATCAGGATAATGATGATGAACGCATTTATCTATTCACCAGTGACGCACTAAAGGAAGCTGGAGGCAATTTTGATTTCAGTCGGGTACTGAAAGCCCTGGAAGACGCGAAATGGATAGTCGCTCACAATGCCGGTAAACGTGCCAGAAAAACGACGATAGCCGGTTTAGGCAAGCCTTCTTTGTATTGGATATTGCCAGTTGAGGACGCAGATCATGCTTGAAGGCTTGTTTAACCAGATTGCCGGGCAAATGCCGCCGACAGTTCCCCCGGATTCTTCACAAAAACCACCAAGGGAACGGCTACAGCCCAGAGATTATAAGCCTATTCCCTGGGTTCCCCCGGTTCGCTCAGAAAAATTCAAAATCCAAAATGTACAACCATTTTCTGAACAGGACAGGTAAAAAATACTCGATTATTTGGCCGCTATTGGCGAGACCGATCAGGAAATTATTCAAGAGATTTTGGATGCTTGCGTCAGGGATACCAGCAAAAGGCTTTGGTTACTGCAATGGGCTGACAAGATTTTGCCACCCCCAAAAAACGATCTACTGGATGATCGGCATTATTGTCGGGAGTGCGGTTTTATGAAAAACCGCAGATGCCGAAAACATGGCTTTAATCCGGTGGATGATATTCCCCGGCGGTGTGTGGATTTTCAGCTTAAGCCCTAATTTTTGAGCTGTTGCCGGTAATTAAATCGAAAATAATTCAAAAATCCTATAAATCAGTCTCAGTCCGAAACTGCATCAACTCTGTTTTCTAAATGGGATAACCTGAGCGCCGGCCTTTAATTCATCCAGGTAATCTGCCCATGTCTGCATCATCTTTGTTCTTTCAGGTAAATATTCAGCATAATTATAGGCTGCTCTAACATCATTGGCATCTGAATGTGCTAATTGCCGCTCTATATGATCACGATTGAAATGCATTTCATTTAAGCGGGTTGAAGCCATTGATCGGAATCCGTGGGCAGTCATTTCCTCTTTACTGTATCCCATGCGCCTTAATGCCGCGTTAACAGTGTTTTCTGACATCGGTCTTGATTGTGAACGCTCGGAAGGAAACAAGTATTTGCAACTCCCTGTTACCTCCTGTAAACGAGTCAACAGTTCAATTACTTGCCGGGATAACGGGACGATGTGTTGTTGCCGCATTTTCATTTTTTCAGCGGGAATACGCCATTGTTTGGAACCAAAATCGATTTCTATCCATTCAGCGTGCCGAATTTCACCTGGACGGCAAAAGGTGAGGGCTGACAACTTTAGAGCGCACATGGAAGCAAATGAGCCTTGATAGTCGTCTATAGCTCGAAGTAGTCCGGCAATTTGTTTGGGTTCGGTGATGCTGGCATGATGTTTCGTTATGACCGGTGTTAATGCGCCGCGTAAATCGCCACTTGGATCACGGGAACAGCGTCGAGTCAGTACGCCATAACGGAATATTTGACCGCAATTCTGCAAAGCTCTATGTGTAGTGTCAATTACACCTCGCGCCTCCATCCTCTGCATGACTTCCAGCAGCTCAAGCGCATCGATCTGATCTATAGGCCTTTTACCTATATAAGGAAAAACATCATTTTCCAAGCGAGTCATTAGTCGGCTGGCATGGTTGTCAGTCCATTTTGCTTTGAATTTTGCATGCCATTCCCGCGCTACATACTCAAAGCTGTCTACGATGGGCAATCCGGCATCAAGCCGGTTTGCGTTTTCGACGGCTAGTTGTCTAGCGGCTTTAACTTCTTTTCTGGTGTCGCTGGGGTCTTTGTTGTTGGCGACACTGGTTCTTGCTTCTTCAACTTTGCGCCTGGCATCCGCTAAGCCTATAGTAGGATAAACGCCAACAGATAATGTTTTTCGTTTGCCGTGGATGCTGTAATCAAATCGCCACCACATTGCGCCATTCGGTTTGATAAGCAAATAAAGACCGCCGCCGTCATTTAGTCGCTTGTCTTTAGCGCCCGGTTTGGCATTGCGTAAGGTCGTATCGTTGAGTATATGTTTTGCCATACAGAACACCTCGATTTACAGTAAATGCAGTAACTTTTATTGAAAATTTCGAGTTACTGTAAAACTTACTGCATATTTTGTCGAGTGTTACTGCATTTTGCTGTACTTGGCTGGACAGTTAAAAATCTGTAAAGCCAGTAAATATGCGGGTTTTTGTACTTCTATGCACCTTGTTGGATGCATAATTGGTGCCTCAGACCGGAATCGAACCGGTACGGTCTCACAACCGCGGGATTTTAAGTCCCGTGCGTCTACCTATTTCGCCACCGAGGCATTTTATTGGCATAAAATGAATCAAACATTCTATTAAACTTTGCAAAATTGTCAATGTGAATTTTTTAAAACGGTCTATGCTTATAGGAAAATTTGGTGAAATTAACCGGCGTTAGCGCCATTAACAACCATGTTTTGAGTAAAGTTAATAAAGCTGTTTACGGATAAAGATTAAACTTGATAGAATTACAAGGATTTTAACTGGTGGGGCGCTAATTATGAACATTATCGACAAAATTCAAGACCAACTGAATAGAAATGAAGTTGTGTTGTATATGAAAGGAACGCCGGATTTTCCGCAATGCGGTTTTTCCGGGCGTGTAGTGCAGATTCTGCAGACTTGTGACGCCCGCTATAAATACGTCAATATTTTTGACGATCCTGAATTACGGGAAGCATTGAAGCAGTTTTCCAATTGGCCGACTTATCCGCAACTGTATATCAAGGGCGAACTGATCGGCGGTTGCGATATCGTAATGGATTTGTTCAATAAAGGCGAACTGCAGACTATGTTGGTTGCGGCTTACGATACAACCGTATCCGTCGCGGAATAGTCCGAAGAGTTGTAGCTGGAATAGAATCAGCCATATTGCCGTTCGTTTAGGATTTTCCAGCGGTTAACGATAATGCAAAACAGTTCGGCGGTTTGCTCGGCGTCATACAGCGCGGAGTGGGCCCGGTTGTTATCCCAAGCTAAACCGGCGGCTTCGGCGATTTTCGCCAGAACTGTCTGTCCAAAAATCAATCCGCCCAAAGTAGCGGTGTCAAAGCTGCTAAACGGGTGGAACGGGTTTTTTTTGAGTTTGGTGCGTTCGACGGCGGCGTTTAAAAAATTCAAATCGAAAGAGGGATTATGGCCGACCAAAATTGCGCGTTTGCAGTGATTGCGTTTTACAGCCGCTCTGATGGGGCTAAACAGTTTGGCTAAGGCGTCTTTTTCTTCGATAGACATTCTGAATGGATGAAACGGGTCGATGCCGGTAAATTTTAACGCGGCTTCATCCAGCTCCGAGTTTTTAAAAGGTATAATATTGCAGTGATGTTTCTCTGTGATTTGCAGCAAGTCACGTTCGTCGGTTTCTACAATAATGGCGGCAATTTCCAGCAGAGGGTTTTTTTTAAAATTAAAACCGGCGGTTTCAATGTCGATAATAACCGGCAAATAGCCTCTGAAGCGTTTGCTGAGATAGTTTGAATTGGTTTCCATGAGTTAAGTCGATTTGAAAGTCCTATTATCTATGTATGTTACGCGAGTTTTCCGTGGGTTCAAAAACTATTCAAAATGGCGTGGTGAATGCTGTGCAAAATAATAAAAATAATAGATTGAAAACGCTCGTTATTTTTGCCGCCGTGGCGTTAATAAACGCTTGCGCGTCTAATGATCCGAAAGATCCGTGGGCGGGCTGGAACCATGGCGCGCAATCGTTTAACGATGGCTTGGACGATTATGTCATGAAACCTGTCGCAAAAGGTTATGATACGGTGATGCCTAGCTTTGCGCATAGAGCCGTGACTAATTTTTTCAGTAATCTGGATGATATTGACGTCGTCGCCAATGACGCTTTTCAAGGTAAGTTCGGCCAATCCGGCCAGGATAGCGTGCGTTTATTGCTTAACACCACCTTCGGTATCGGCGGTTTCGTCGATATCGGCACTGAACTCGATTTCCCCAAACATAACGAAGATTTTGACCAAACCCTAGGCGTTTGGGGCGTACCGGCCGGCCCTTATCTGGTTTTGCCCTTTTTCGGACCCAGTTCGCCGCGCGGCGTATTCGGTTTAATCGGCGATGCGGCGTTCAATCCGATCAGTTATACAGGCGTCTATTTCGGTTACGGCTCCGCGTTATCTTATGAAGTTTCCGGCGGGTTAGGCGTATTGAAGGCAATCGATACCAGGGCAAATAATCTGGGTCTGGAAAAAGTCATCAGCGAAGCGGCGATAGACCGTTACGATTTTTTCAAAAACGCTTATATATCCAGAAGAAAGTTTCTGATTAATGACGGCAAAATCCCGGAAGACGAAGACGTTTTAAAATATGAAGAGAAAAACAGCAACGGCATGGGGCCGATCAGCCCTTATTAAGCGGAAACAGAACGCCTAACGGCTGGCGAACCATAACGAGATAAGGCTGTGGGCGTAATGGTAACTGGCTTTTTTGGCGTTCAATTCGCGCTTTATAAACATTGTGCGCTTAATCCTCCGTGAATGCGTGGGCGATGCTGTCTTTTAACGGCGCGGCTAGATATTGCAACATTGTGCGTTGTCCGGTATGAATCATGACTTCGGCCGGCATGCCCGGTAATAATTTTAGATCGGCTCCGGCCAGGGTTTGCAAGCCTTGCGGGCTGATCGCGACTCTGGATAGAAAATAAGGCTCCTGATGCGGGGAATGTTCGTCGACCAGACGGTCCGCGGAAATGAAAATCAGGGCGCCGTCTATTTTCGGCGTAGTCCTGGTTTTAAAGGCGCTGAAACGAATCTCAGCGGTTTGGCCGATATGTATCCGGTCTATGTCCATGGGCGTAATTTGGGCTTCGACTATCAGGGTTTCTCCCTGTGGGACTATCGCCATGATTTCCCCGCCGGGTGGGATGACGGCCCCTATGGTATGTATGGTTAACCCCATCACCATGCCGGCCACAGGCGCTTTGATAATGGTTCTGGTTACGGTGTCCTGCAAGGATTGAATCCGTTCGCGCAATTCGAATAATTCCGATTGGATTTCGCTCAAGTCTTTGACGACATCCCGTTGCATGTCTTTTGTTAATTGTAAAATCTTCAGCTCGGTTTCGGCTTTTTGCTGCCTGGTTTCGGCTATACCGGAAACCAGTTCGCCGAGTCTACCTTCCGATTGCGCCAGATTGCGTTGAAACTCCCTGACCCTCTGTTTTTCGGAATAACCTAAATCCACCAACTCGTTATAATCCTTTACTTCCTCTTTGTAAGATTGAATCATCTGGTTTTGACTGTTGCGCTGAACTTCCAAACCTTTGCTGCGGGCGTCCAGTTGTTCTATTTGCCGCTTGTATAAGCCGATTTCGCCTTCAAAGGCATTTTTTTGCACATTAAATGTATGATTTTGAACCTGCATGGCCTCACTGGCCCGGGCGTCATCACGATTTTTCAGTAAAGTTTCGGGATAGGCGATTTCAGCGGCGGAATTTTGTTGCGCCAGCAAGCGGGCTTCCTTGGCCAAAGCTAAATAGTATTGGCCGTTCATTATTTCCAACTGCGCTTTGGGTTGGGTATCGTCCAGGATCAGCAAAACTTCGCCTTGTTCAACATTGTCGCCGTCTTTGACGGCAATGGTTTTTACGATGCCGCCCTCCAGATGCTGTATGGTTTTACTGTAACTTTCCACGGCGACGACGCCCGGCGCAATCGCCGAACTGCTTAACGGCGCCAAGCCGGCCCATAAGCCGAAGCCGCCGAAGACGGTGAAAATTATGATGACGCCGATATGGCGGAAATGGCGTTCATCGGCATGTTCTATGGGAGATTCGATTTTTTTATCGGCCATGACGCTACGGTAATGTTCAAAAATTTAAGTGCAAAATGGTTAGCGTCCGTTTGCTAAGCTTGCGGCTTAGGTTGGGACTGTTGGATCGCGGTCAACACATCTTCCTTAAGACCGAAATGCATGATTTCACCATTGGCTAGAATCAAAATATAGTCCATCTGCGCCAAAATATGGCTGCGGTGGGTAATAATGATTACGGTGCGGCCGATTTGCCTTAAATAATGCAAAGTGCGCTGTAAAGCCAGTTCGCCTTCCTGATCCAGATTTGAGTTAGGCTCGTCCAGCAAAAAAATTTTCGGTTCGCCGTAAAGCGCCCGCGCTAAACCCAGCCGCTGGCGCTGGCCGGAGGATAACGAATAACCGCTGCCTTCAATGCGGGTGTTGTAAGCTTCGGGAAACTGCAAAATCATGTCGTGAATACCGGCGTGCCGGGCGGCCGCTACTACTTTGTCGGGTTCTACCGTCTTGAAGCGGGCTATGTTCTCGCCTATGGAGCCGTCCAATAACTCGACGTCTTGCGGCAAATAACCGATCGCATCGCCTAATTGAGTTTTATTCCATTGGCTGACTTCCGCACCATCAAAGCGAATGGAGCCTTCGGAAGGCGCATAAATGCCGAGTAAAGCTCTGATCAGCGTTGATTTTCCCGCCGCGCTAGGGCCAACCACCGCCAGCTGCGAACCGGCCGGCATCGTAAAATTAATGCCTTTGATTACCGGAGTGGTTAAGCCTGGCGGTATGATAAAGCAATTCTCAACACGTATATCCCCATTTAGCTCCGGAAGCAGCATGCGTTCTTCCCGCTCGGGTACGCTGATCAATAGTTTATTCAATCGATGGTAAGCGTCTCTTGTCAATAATACGCTACGCCATTGGGCGATGATTTGATCGATCGGGGCCAGCGCCCGTCCCATCAAAATCGATCCGGCGACAACCAGGCCGGGCGTTAACTCCCGGTGTATGGCTAAATAAGCGCCTAATCCTAAAATTAACGACTGGATGCTGAGCCGGTAAAATTTGGATAGCGCGGTAATCAGTCCGCCTTTAGCGGTGGCGCGTAATTGCAGGTTCAAGTGGTTGGTTTGTTTCTGCCGCCACCGCTCCCTGACTTGAGGCAACATGCCCATGGCGTCTATAACTTCGGCGTTACGTAGATTAGCCTGAGTCATCTGTTGGGCGGCAATGGATTCACGGGAGGCGTTTTCCAAGTCGGATTTTGTGGCGTATTCATTCCAGATCGCAAAACCTGTTAATAAAAGACCGGATAGAATAGCGGTAAATCCGAAATAAGGATGAAACAAAAATAACAGGAAAATATAAATCGGCAACCAAGGCGCGTCGAAAAAAGCAAATAAGCCGGGGCCGGTTAGAAATTGCCTGATTAGTTGCAGATCGTTCAAAGGTTGCACGGTGGCGGATTTGCTGGAGCCTAAGCTTTGTGCGAATAAGGCGTTGTAAATTCGTCCGTTGAGTATGTTATCCAGTTTATTGCCGGTTACATTCATAATTTGAGAGCGCGTCCACTCCAAGCCGCCCATTACCACCAATAAAAACAAAACGATCAGCGTCAACATCAGCAAGGTGGACTCACTGCTGGACGCTAGTACCCGGTCATAGACCTGCAGCATGTAAATAGAAGGAATGAGCAGCAGCAAATTAATAAACAGACTGAATAAGCCTACGGACAGGAAAGCCGATTTGCATTGAAATAGCCCTTGTTGAAGTTCCGATTGCGGATAAGGATTGCCGGTATCTGGGATGTTAACCATGTTCAGACTGTAATAATTAGGCTAAATAAAGGGGAGCCTCGAAAAACCCGCCTTAGACGCTTCGACAGCACGAACGGATAACCTATTGATTAGTTAAGACCTCCGTTCGCACTGAGCCCTTCGGCTCCGCTCGGGAGAGCCATGACGAAGCGTGGTTTTTCGAGGTTCCCAAAGGTCAACGGTTAATAGCTTAAAACAAAAATCCAAACAGAGGTTTTTGTTAAGAAAGCAAAAAGTCGGAATTCTTCTCGGCTGTCAATCGCTAACACTTACAGGATAGCCTAAAGCGGCGATTTGGGTAGCGAATGACTGCATTTCTTGTTTCGGCGTTTTTTGTAATTCGCCTGCTTCCGGTTGATGGGACAGGCGGGCGATGCTGTATAACATGATTTTTTGGATAGGAATTTTTTTTTGCCGCAGTTCGGTTAACAACTGCAAATAGGCTTGCTTTTCGCTATCAGTCCATAATTGCCGACGGAAATTCAGCATGCAGGTTTGTAATTTGGTGGGACATAATTGACAGGCAATTTCAAGATTTTCGATGAGCTTCCGTTGGCTTTGTCCGGTATTATTGATCAGTTTGCGCCCTGCTTCGCTGGCGCTATCCAGTTTAAACCATAATTCGCCCCGGAAGTGCGCCAATTGTTTTAATCCGGCCTGGACGCTTGCCCGGTGTATCAAGCTGCCGTTGCTGATGACTACAAAGCGGCTGGCCGGGAAAATACCGGATTGTTCGCCAATCATACCGATTAAGCGGATAGCTTCAGCAAACCGATTCAGACTGGTGGGTTCGCCGTTGCCGGAAACGGCAATATCTTTGATGCTTTGCTGGTTAGGCGCTATCTGGAAATCCCGGCAAAAGTCGCCGTGTTGGACGTAGTCCAGAAAAAAACGCAATTCGCGTTCGAGTATATCTAAATCGATCTCGGGCGCATTTCCGTATTGTAAATCCGGCACTTGGCAGTAAATGCAGCGCCAGTTGCAAGCGTTATTAGGATTAAAATTAATGCCGACCGATAAGCCTGCCGCTCGCCTGGATATGACCGGATAAACGTATTTTAAGCCGGCGATATCGCGGTCATGATTGAGAACGCCAAGCGCCGGGCGCATCAAGCCTTAACCAAAATTTCACCCCGTCCGGTTTCGGCCAGATCGCCGCCATAGCGGCGGACACGGTTAAATTCCGAATTAAGATCGGCAAAACGGGAATCGAGCGCTTTAAAGGATCGGAATAATAGCGGCAGAAATCCTAGCGTATGCGCGCCGCAATCGTTAAAGCTGGCGGACAATTGCGGCGCGCTCCATAGCAGTATGGTGCCTCTACGCATGGCGTATCCCGGAAAGCGGCCGGCGTTCCCCATGACGGCGATGGTGCCGGCCAACATTCGCGAGCCGCAATAATCGCCGGCGTCGCCTTCAATCAAAATTTGTCCGCGGCGCATATGATCGCCGGCGCGGCTTCCCGCATTGCCTTTGATAAGCACGGTTCCGCCTTTCATGCCTTGTTTGTTGCCCGGCAAAGCGCCGCCGATAAAATCGCCGGCATTACCGTTAATTTCAATCAAACCGTTTTTCATTTCACAGCCGACATAAATACCGGCATTGCCGTTGACTTTGATGACGCCGGATTTCATCTGCATGCCCAGATATGCGCCGGCGTCTCCGAGTACCGTAATGCTGCCGTCCGCCAATTCCTTGCCTATATAATCAAGTTTGCCGAAACTGTCGCCGATAACAATATTCCGACTGTCCGAACCGTTGATTGAGAATAATTCGTCGGCCCGTACTTTGCGGTTGCCGTTTTGCAATTCGATTGCGGCGATTTGCGGGCTATCGAGGTTTTCCAGTTTTTGACTAACTAACGGCGACATATCGACACGTTGCGCGGGTTGATATTTCAGGGTAAAGGTTAATGCGCTCATGCCATAATCTCCTGTAAATGAAAGTGATATGGGCCGAGCTTTCCACCGTAATTACCCGCGCTAATGCGTCTGACGCCAGCGGCGGCGCCTAAGCCGCATATTGCCTGTATTCCAGCCCGCATCGCTTTATCTATATCGGTTTTGCTCAGGCCGTCGATAACGATTTCCATCACGGACTCAATTTCCGGCGTTAAATCGGTTTTGGTAACGCCTTTTAACGTTGGACAAAATGCATCATTAGTCGATGCGCCCAAGGCTGGATATTTTGAGCCGACTTTGGAGCCGGAGCGTACGACGCCGCCCGGAAAAGGCATGATAACATTCTTAACCTTTTGCATTTCAGCGATCGCGGCTTCGCAGGCCGCCAGCGCTTGCGGCTGGGATTCCGCCAAGACCAGAAAATTACCGCCGCCGACAGCTTCGACCATTCCGGTCGTCGCTTCGGTTAGAAACTCGCCGTCCATGACCGGAACTCGCCAGTAGCGTTTTTGGCCGATTTTCTTGGCGGTTTGAAAGCCGTCCCCAAAAAAACGTAAATTTTTTCCCAATGGAATTGGTTTGCCGTCATCAATGCCGGCGAACAATGCCGAGGTCGGCGAGGTTAGTACGCATTGTCCGGCCCGCGTCTCTAATTGTTTCGCCAAGGCTTTTGCGCCCATGGCGAAAATCATGACGGCTACGCCGGGGCGGCCATCGGGCGTTTCCTCCGGGGACAAGACGCCTTCGATACCCGCTTCACAGCCGCAGGCAATGACTGAAGTGGCGAAACCGGTCATGGCCTGTGCGGCGATTAGCGCCCATTTTTCATTCTGTGCGGTAATAATGGCGCGCGTCGCTTTCATCGGAAAAGCTTCGGCAAAGGTCTTGTCTATGGTTACTCCATTGATATTCATATCGTTACATTGCCTCGCATAGGATGTACGCTCAAACTGCCGCGTCCGTCTTCCGATATTTCGTCGTTACTGATTTTGAAATTACCCAGTTTCATGGTCATGTAACGGTCAAAATAGTTTTTCAGGCCTTTCTCCACCGAGCTATCATAGTCAGGTTTAACCACATGGGTCGTACCCCATTTCACAAGAATGACTTTGCCGTCTTTTACGACAAGTTCGCCATCCTTGAATACATAATCCGGTTTGCTGAACATTTGCTGGCGGTCGGCATGTTCGGTATAAACGGTGATATCAGCCCAATTGCCGGGACTAAGAGCGCCCCGGTCTTTTAAACCGATAATCCGCGCCGCGCCGGCGCGAGTCATGATGGCGATTTCATTCAGCGAGTATTCCCGGTCGATAGCGCCTAGGCAAGTCATTTTTTGGGCCTCGGGATGTATGGTCGCCAGCATATCGTTACGGAAACTTTTATCCATCAATAATCGTATCAGATGCGGATAACTGGTGAATGGCGCTCCATTAGGATGGTCGGTAGTGAGGAATATGCGCCACGGATCGTTAACCAGCAGAAAAACTTCCAGGCCGATGGCCCACTGCAAAGCATTAACAAAATTCTGGTCCCGGTATTTGAAAGGAACGACGCCGCAGCCGGCGTCGCATTCAATATCCATGCACACCCACTTATTGGGGCTGGCGTAGCGGTGATTGTAATGTTGACGCATACTGTCGCCGGACGCGGTGACGGTTTGTCCGAATAATACCTGACCGACATCGGCGGTAATATTGGGGTTGCGGTTGATTGCTTCGGCAATCCGGGCGCCGCCGGAAGAAAATTTGAAATCGCCCTCTTTACCATAGCTATGGAACTGGATATGGGTAAGATGCATCGGCAAACCTTCGATGCCGTCTATAGTGTTCAACGTAGTTTCAACATTCCCGGGCACGCCTAGATTACATCCGTGTACATGCAGCGGGTGGGTCAGGCCGAGTTCTTTGACGGCTCTGGCCAACGTTTGCAGTATCTGCCGCGGCGTGACGTCATAATAGCAGTTTTTTTCATCCAGATCGAGTTTACGCTGGTTGAATTTAAAGGCGCTGATGCCGCCGGCGTTCACGACTTTAATGCCGATAGCTTGCGCGGCGTTAATAGTCCAGGCGACATAATCGTTGATGGCCGCTTGATCTTGTTTTGCGGTCAGCATGCGCAATAAATAATCGTCACTACCCAGCATTACGTAACCGCCTTTATCCAGTATGGGTATGTCGGCCATTTCCATATGCGCATGCCGGGCGTTATTAGGTAAAACTGCGGGTTCAAAAGCGGCCGTGTAACCCATCTCCGCATAGCGGTAGCCGGTAACGAAGGTGCTGGGCATGGCGTGGCCGTTGCCGGAACGGGTGATCAGCGTTCGAGACACCGGGTCCATGCGATGATCTTCAGGAAGCAGCGTACGGGCGATGTTGCCTTTGCCGCCGCCAATGTGGCTGTGTAAATCGATAGCGCCGGACATCACCACTTTACCGCCGAGATTATATTCCTGGTCTATCGGCATGTCCGCCGACGGCGCCTCGATAATGCGGCCGTCGTGTATATAGATGTCCTGAGTTTTTCCATCTATACCGTTAGCTGGGTCGTAAACGGATCCACCGGTGAGTTTTATCAGCATGACGACACCTGCAAAAGCTGTTCTATTGCGGTTAATACATCGGCAGTTCCGGGTAAGCCCGAATCCCGAAGTTTTTTTAAGCGGATGGCGACGACATTATCCAGCCGGAATGCGTTACCGCTGTGATCTATGCCTGGCGTGCCTATCGGAATAAACACATCGGGCTCCTTGCTAAATTTCATGCCGGAGCGGCCAAGTACGATACAAGGTAAGGAGTTGGCCGGTGGTGGATTGGTGTTAAAGGTTTGCACCCAGACAAAGGCGTCAACCTCACCGTTCGATATGAGGGATTGAGTTTCAAACAAGAAAGGATCGTATTCAGGATAACCGCGGGCAAAACTGACGCGGGCCGGGTAACCGGTAGTCCAGCCGCAAACTTGATTGGCTGTTTGATCGCCTTCCTTGCCGCCCAATGGGAAACCGGAACAACGTACGCCCTGCATATTCAGGTCTTTAACAATGGCGCATAAATTCTGAATAGCCAATTCGGCATGGTCAAACGTCAGAGCCGCGGCTCCCCAGCATACGACGCCGTAGCTGGCGGCTTTAAATTTGTCGATAATGCTTTGCAAATCGGCAATAGTTAACCCCCCTACGCTCTGGGCCTGTATGGCTTTGCCTTTAAGCATGGCGGCCAAAACAGCGGCGACTTCAGGCAAATCGGCGTCGGAACAAGAAAAAACCGTTGCTTTACGGCCGTCAGGAGCTGCGGATGCGGCGCCCGAAGGCGATTTTCCAAGGTAAATGATTTCCCGCTTATCGGGACTTTCGACAAACATGGCTTCCGGGCTCCACAAATAACGCTCGAAAAAGCGTGGCGCAAAGCCTTCCAGATCCGTACCGAAAACCAGCAATAAATCGCAACGGTTTTTTAACTCAGCCAGCGTGGTGTTCATCCAGCCGCTGTCTTGCATGGCTAAAAAATTACGGCGCGCATTATTGAAGGCGCTGTTATCCACTATCCCGCCAATACGATCGGCCAGTGACAATATTGCGCGCATGCCGTTTACGTCGGTCGCGCAGCCGCCGAACAAGGGTAACCGGGTGTTGGTTAAAATTTCGGCTGCTTTGCGGATAGCTGTTTCCAGGCTGACTTCTTGGCCGCCGACTCTTGCTTGAGTATCCGTAATCGGTAATTCGAAAGCAGGGGTGTTTACGGCGCAACCGTTGGCGGTAACTTGCAGTTTTATACCATCTACCCGTATCGCCAGATCGTCGGTACCGATACCGCAGAACGGGCTGGGCACTTCAGTTATTTCAGTCATCTCGTCGATCCTGTTATCAATCTGTTTTTATATATTTAAGACGCGGATCATCCGGAGTGCCGGAAAAAACACCGCCGGATTCGCCGGCTGCATCCCAAAATACTACTTCTTCGATTTTTTTAGCCAATCTAAAGTCTTTTTCGGTAACGCCTTTCGAGGCGTGTGTAACCAGTTTTACGATGACAAAAGCATAAGATACGGTTAAATCAGGATGATGCCAAGCCTTTTCAGCAAGATGGCCAATAGCATTGACTACCATCAGTGTGGCTTTCCAGCCGCTGGTTTTAATTTTACGCCGGATCCAGCCGTTTTCATAATACCAATGCGGCAATTCTGATAACAGACGGCTCTGTATTTCAGTTTCGCTCATAATCGGAAGTGTTTCGCCAGTCATGATTCCCCCTCCCCAAGATTAATTACTCTAGCTTAGCAAATTGGCGCATGGAATTCATTTATCGCGCCCTACGGTACGTTGACATTAGGCATTATAAGTTCAGCTCCGCGCCAGGTCTACACATTAATAATGTAGTGCAAACAGGCTTTTATTTGACGATTTTTAATTGCGGTTTTTTAACGACTCTTGGCGTCGGTTGCGGCGGCGGAGTATTGTCATCATTGTTATCAACACCATCGTCATCGTCTTCTTCAATGTCAAAAACCATTCCTTTGCCGTTCTCTTTGGCGTAGATAGCGAGTATGGCTTTAGTTGGGGTTGTTATATGCATGGCTTTACCGGCAAAGCGGGCGTTAAACTGAATTTCTTCGTTGCCAAGCAGTAAACCTTGTACGGCTTCGGGACGAATGTTTAAAACAATTTTGCCGTTTTCGATAAAATTTGTTGGTAATACGCTACCCGGATATTCAGCATTAACCAGTAAATGCGGAGTTAAATTGTTATCGACCAGCCATTCGTATATAGAACGAATTAGATAAGGTTTGAGTGAGGTCATTTGTTTTGTATTTGCATCATTTCCTTTTCTTGACTACTGAGACTGTCCTGAAAAGCTTTTCGTGAAAACAAGCGATTTGCATAGGCGGTAATACCTTTACCCAAGCTGGAAATGTCTATGCCAACGCTAGCAAGACGCCATAACAGCGGGGCCATTGCACAATCAATAAGAGAATATTCTTCGCTCATGAAATAAGGGGTTGCCTCAAAAACAGGCGCGGCCGCAATTAAACTTTCCTTAAGCTGCTTTTTAATTTTAGCAGATTTTTTTTCGCCGTTAAGCTGAATTTCTTCAAGCATCGGATACCACTCCTGATCGATGCGTTTTATCAGCATTCTGGCGTTGGCGCGGGAAACCGGGTCCATATGATGTAACGCCGGGTGTGGAAACCGTTCGTCCAAATATTCCATAATGATGCGGGCATCGTAGAGCACTAAATCTCTTTCGACCAGAGTAGGGGCGTTTCCATTGGGATTAAGTTCAAGCAAGTCTTCAGGCGGATTGTTGGAATCAAAAAATTCAATGTCCGCCGGAACGCCTTTTTCATGTACGACAAGACGCGCGCAATGGCTCATGATACACGTTGGCGAAGAGAAAAGAGTCATTGCTGATTTTCGACTGGTGATATTTGCCACGAAGAATAACCTCTTTTAAAGGGATTTAGTTCAGAGGAAATTGTAACACGGTTAATCGTGGAATTGGGGGCGCGCGGCTAAGACTAAAATATGCGTAACGCCTGCGGGCGTTACGCATATTTTGTTGGAAGATGCGCTAGTGAATATCCCGCCAGTATTCTTTTTTCAATAAATATGCTAGGCCTATGAACATAAATAGAAACAGCAAAACATATTTACCCATTTTTTGTCTTTCCAACTGTACGGGCTCACCCACATAAACCAAAAAGTTGACAAGATCATTGACCATTTTGTCGAATTC
>JBEKBU010000062.1:0-17208 GCA_050015235.1 Methylomonas sp.
CGGAGGACTGGCGGCAATTGACTATTCTGCATGTGACTGGGGCGCCAAAAGACTATTTGAGCCGGATTCGCTTGTATTTGTTTACTTTAAAGTCGATAGGATTTCTTAACATGCGCATGGAAAATCTGGATTTAAGCCGCGGCATTTTTGAAAAACTGGTGGAATTGGACGACAAGGATCGAATAGGCGCCCAGGCGCTTCTGGATTTGGCCGTACAGCGGCAAAGCGCTTGCCATGCTTAGATTGAAGCAGTTTAAGCTAACTTTTTTACAGACGAAGGTAACAAGATGATTAAACGAAATTCCGATCCCTTTATAGCGCAAACCGCGACTATGCTGGTTATTTTACTGGTAGTTTATGTTATCGGCGACGATGCTACGCTAGCAAATCATTTATTTATTACGAGATAAACCTATGAGTTTAGAAGAAGACATTGAAGAGCTGGAGGCGGCTGAAGATTTTCTCAATTATTTTGAGCTTGAGTACGATCCTAGTATTGTTCATGTTAACCGCTTGCATATTTTGCAGCGTTTTCACAATTATCTGGACAATAGCGCCGAGTTGATACCGGATGACGAAAATGCAAAAAAAGAGGTTTATAAGAAGCTGTTGGCGCGCGCCTATCAGGATTTTGTTGACTCTGATGCTCAAACTGAAAAAGTATTCAAAGTCTTCCACATGATGGAGCCGCAAACCGTATTCGTTTCACTGGGCGACATCAAAACATGATAGAAGAGCGCTTTGACGAAGGCCGCTTCGAATTTGGCGAAGCAGTGCGGGTAACCCGTAACGTTCGCAATGACGGCACTTATCCTGGTATGGAAGTCGGCGACTTGCTGGTCCGCCGGGGTAGCATCGGCAACGTAGTCGAGAAAGGCACGTTTTTACAGGATCAGGTAATTTTCACCGTTCATTTTCTTGACCAAGGCCGCATGGTCGGCTGCCGGCTCGAAGAATTGATCCCCGCTGAAGATTACTGGAATCCGAGCCGTTATGAATTTCGCGATAAGGTCAAAAACCGGATCGATTTAGGCGTCCAAGGCAATGTAATCGTTGAAAAAGGCACGGAGGGGGAGATATTAAAAGTGTTAAGGGATTTATCGCCGTTGCAATATCATGTGCGTTTCCCCGGAAAAACATTGCAAGTGCCTGAAAGCGTCCTGGATCCCGCCGACAAGGCAAACTTTAAAGAACAGGAGGATGAATAATGGGTCAGGCTGTGGAAATGGACGTAGAATCTTACACATTACTACGCGCCTCTTTGAGCTTGTTCAAAAAATCGCCCGCCGATTTGGAGTCTGAACAATTGCGTCAAGCGCAGCGACAGGCCCTAAATGAATACGCGATTGAAACCAGAGTGATTAACTCATCGGAAGCCGCCAGCGTGATAGTAACCGAGCAGGAATTACAGCAAGCGGTTGCCGAAGTTCGCAGCCGTTTCCAGGATGAGGAAAGCTTCGAAGCGGCGTTGGCGGCTAACAATCTTAACCTGAATACATTACAAGCGGCTTTAGCCAGACAGTGCAAGGTCAACGCCGTTTTGGAAAGGATAGGCTCGCGTTCGCCCAAGGTGAATGAAGTGGAAGTCGGAATTTTTTATCATTCCCACCCGGAAAAATTTCACCATCCGGAACAAAGGCAGGCCCGGCATATTCTAATCAGCATTAACCCGGATTATCCGGAAAACAACCGTGAAAATGCGCTGGGGCGTTTACGGGAGATTGCTGAAGTTCTGAAACGCAAGCCGCATAAATTCGCGGATTTGGCCATGAAAAATTCGGAATGCCCTACAGCTTTAAATGGTGGTGAATTGGGGAATGTGGTCGCTGGAAAGCTTTATCCGGAATTAGATAAAGCGCTGTTTAGCCTTAAGGAAAAAGAAATCAGCGATGTGGTGGAGACGGAAATTGGTTTTCATTTGATTCAGTGTTTAACCATAAGCCCCGCCGAAACCATGACATAAAAAAAATCGGCTCCAAAAATTCGTAAATTAATGCAGGAGCGCTATCGTCGAAATTGTCAGCGTACCTGGCTAGCAAGTTTATCCGCCGGGCAAACATAGGCGGTTTTTTAGTAATTATGATGTATCTGGCCGGCTTTATACGGCTAAATTCAAGCGAGGAATTGGTATGGCGAAAGAACTCAAACATTGTTCGTTTTGTGGTATTGAAGCATCGGCCACAGTGCCTATGATTGCCGGTACCGAAGGTTATATCTGTGAAGCCTGCGTATTGCTCGCCAGCCAAGTCGTTTCAAGTTGGGGCAAAAAAAAGGAATTAAATGAGATGCAGGGGGCATTGCCCAAGCCATTGGGTATTAAAGCCATACTTGATCAGTATGTCATTGGCCAAGATTTAGCTAAGGAAATTTTATCCGTGGCGGTATATAACCACTACAAGCGTCTGAAGCAGGAAAGCAATAAATCCGGCAATCTGGGTAATTCCGAGCAAATGGTGGAAATCGGTAAATCCAACATTTTACTGATAGGCCCGTCCGGCACCGGTAAAACCTTGCTGGCAAGCACACTAGCGAAGATAGTCGGCGTACCTTTCGCCGTCGCGGACGCCACGACGCTAACACAGGCCGGCTATGTCGGCGACGATGTGGAAAATATCCTGGTGCGGCTGCTGGACGTTGCCGACGGCCAAGTCAACAAAGCCGAATGGGGCATCGTTTATATCGACGAAGTCGACAAAATCGCCCGCAGCCCTGAGCAGGCGTTCGGCACCCGCGATGTTTCGGGCGAAGGCGTCCAGCAAGCTTTGTTGCGGCTGGTTGAAGGTTCGCAAGTTAAAGTGTCGGTAAAAGGCCGGCGCAAAGACTTGAACGGCAGCGATTCGGTGATGGTGGACACCCGCAACATCCTGTTCATAGCCGGCGGCGCGTTTCCAGGCCTGGAAAAACATGTGGAAAAACGCTTGCAGCCACCCAATACCGCCATTGGCTTTCATGCCGCCGTGACTAATCCGGACGATAAACCTTCGCTGGAAGCCATGCTGAACGCCACGCAGCCGGACGATTTGAAAAAGTTCGGCCTAATTCCGGAGTTTATCGGGCGCTTCCCGGTTATAGCCCCTCTGGAGACGTTGGATGTCGACGCCTTAATCCAGGTTTTGACCGAACCGAAAAATGCGCTGATCAAACAGTATCAGCAATTATTTGCCTACGATAATGTGGAATTGGAATTTACTCAGGACGCCTTGGTGGAAATCGCCGAAAAAGCGATAGCCCGTAACACCGGAGCGCGCGGGTTGCGCGGGATTATGGAGAATATTTTGCGCCGCGCCATGTTTGATGTACCATCCAAGGAAAATGTGCAGCGTTGTATTGTCACCGCCGACCTGGTTCGCGGAGAAGCCGATATTCAGATCGTAGAGGGCGCTCGTCAAAACGATCAGGAACAACAGCCGGCGCTTTTGGTTTCGGTCGGACAGTAGGCTGACTATTTTTAATATGTAGGATGGGTAGAAGCGCGAGCCGAAACCCATCAATTTAATCGGCTCTTTAGGATCATTGCCTAGCCACCTATTTTATTTGGACAATTTATGAGCAGTACAAAAGAAACGATACTAAAACAGCTTGCCGAAAATCCGGTTATACTTTATATGAAAGGAGTGCCCAGCGCGCCGGAATGCGGATTTTCCGCTAAAGTGATCAGTATTCTGAATACATACGATATTCCATTCAGCTATGTGGATGTGTTGCGCGCACCGTTTATCCGGGAGAAACTGCCTTCGGTTTCGAAATGGCCTACGTTTCCGCAATTGTTTGTGCAAGGGGAATTAGTCGGCGGATGCGATATTATCGAATCAATGGATAAAGACGGCTCTTTGCAACCTTTATTGCAGAAGGCGTTAAAACCGGCGAGTTTTGAATCCGCGTCAAGCGTGATCACCCACACCGAAGTGGAAAAGCTCATTACAAATGCATATGCCGATGCGGAAATCCATATCGTCGGCGAAGGTTGTAATCTGGAAATCGGCGTCATCAGCAATGAATTTGCAGGCTTAACGTTAATCAAACAACATCAAGGCGTTATGGATACGTTGACTGAGCCGTTAGCTTCCGGACGTTTGCATGCGGTGACTTTAAAAACATATACGCCCGATCAATGGCGGACGCAACAATCCGCCGCCAATCCCGGCTTATTGCAGATTCAAAACTGATTTCTTCGTATCGAATCAATAGTAAAGTAATTAAGGAGTAAGAATAATGGCGAAAGTAGGCATCTTTTTTGGATCCGATACCGGCAACACCCGAAAAGTAGCAAAGGCGATTCATAAACAACTGGGCGACGACGTGGCGGACAAACCGGTGAACATCCGTAACGCCAATGTCGACGATCTGCTGGCTTACGATGTGCTGATTCTAGGCTCGCCCACTTATGGCGACGGTGAATTACCGGGTTTATCCAGCGGCATACAAAACGAAAGTTGGGAAGAGTTTTTACCGACGTTGTCAGGCGCGAATTTCGCCGGTAAAACGATAGCCCTGTTCGGGCTGGGCGATCAGGTAGGCTATGGCGATAACTTCGTCGACGCCTTGGGCTTTCTTTTCGACGCCTTTAGCGACGTCGGCGCCGAGTTTATCGGTTTTACCAGTACCGAAGGCTATGACTTCAATCGCTCCAAAGCGATACTGAACGACCAGTTTTTAGGTCTGGTGCTGGATGAGGATAATCAAAAGGAATTGACCGACGACCGCTTGAGCAACTGGTTAACCGCAATCAGCCCGGCTTGGCAATAAGATAAATCGAATAGCCATGATAGAGCAATCCTCGGTCGTAACTCATATAGCGCCCGGCCAAGTCCGCATCAAAAGCCGGCAAAATGCCGGCTGTTGCGGCTGCGCGCAACAGGACGCCTGTACGACCGCAACTCTGGCTAAACTTTTGCCCAACCGCGAGTTTTCGGTAGAAAGCGATTTGGATTTACAGGTGGGCGATCAAGTGTTGGTGGCGATCAATGACAGCCACCTGCTCACTACTTCCGTGTTACTTTACCTGGCGCCGCTCATCGTCATGTTGCTGGCGACCGGCGCGGCCGATGTTTTCCTGCCGGCGTCCATAGCCGACAACTGGCTGCCGGGAATCGCGCTTTTTTCTTTACTGGCTACATTCTGGTTAATCAACCGCTTTCAGTCGTTGCTGTTATTGTATTTTAGTTTTAGGCCGCAGATCGTACGCAAGCTATAATAATCAGACGAGACGCTTTGAACCTGACTTTCAAATGAAATCAGATTTTATTCCGGGATAGATGGTTCAGTTCAAAACCGCCTTATTAGAGCGTACCGTACTCAGTCCGCCAAAAGTGTCAGCATTGCTGACACAATTACACACTGAAAGTGCTAATCTGTTTAGGGATGCCTACATGCTGGAATTCCTTGGTCTACCCGATACCCATGCCGAGACTGATCTACACGCCGGTCTGGTACAAGACTTAAGGACTTTCTGATTGAGTTACTACTCTGTGCCAGCAAAAACGATGAAGTCGTGGAATATTCCTTAAGCCGTTCTTTATCTCCGGCGTTGATTGCAAAATACCAAACCCAATTACCAGATAAAAAATTATTACAGGAAAAGCTGTACGAGTTTTACCTTCAAAACGCTTCCCAAGTAGAATAGAATTGCGTGTTTTCTTCTTTTCTTGCTTTCGTTTTACCCAATACTACATATTTAAACGTTCTTCAATCCATGACAGCATGTTCATGCTTTCATGTAAAATAGCAATAATTGATGGTTTTACATCCTTTTTTTGTATATAAAAAATATAGTGATGCTCACATCTAGTAACAAAAAGTTGGGCATACCGGCTAGAAAATAATCGAGAATAAGCAGCGCCATTAGCAATTTCGTGAAATCTCTTGTCTATAAGGTCTGAATAACGGATAGCTTGCTTTTCTCCCCACATAGATTGCGTATATAAAGCAATTTCCTTAAGATCGTTTTCAGCGTTTGAAGTAAGTTCAAAAGGAAGCATTCATTACCGCATTTCATGAAATGTTTCTTCAAAAATTTGTCTAGCGGATTTATTCACAACATCGCCCGATTCAGCAGCCTTAATTCTGGGCTCCAAGAAAGCTTCAAGTTTGCTTAGTGCTTCAGCTTCGCTTATTGTCGCAGTTTCAGGCAAAACATGATTTAAAACATATTCTTTAATAGTTTGACCGGATAACGCAGCAACAGCTTTGAGTCGCTGATGTTGTTCAGGAGTTACATCAATAGATAAACGCATAGAGTCCCCAAATTGAAAAAATAAAACAACATTTACACAAAACAACAAAAGCTGTCAATTTTTATTTTAGGTGGCTTTTCATAAATTTTCCCTATTTTTAACTCGTTAAAAGCCGGAAAAATTTACAAATCACCGTTGTACTTCCGCTTGAGCAACTGGTTAACCGCAATCTGAACGTGAAAACGTTACGACCAGCATCGTTTCATGAAAACTCCGCATAACGGTGACATAGCTATGCAGGATGACTTTTTGGTGGTATAGATTTAAAATGCGGTAACTATTTACAGAGCGACTAATCTTTCAAAAGCTTGCCGATAGCTGATCACCTTGGCTTTTGGCGCCGGAGCGCCTAGCAGAGGTTTGACCGGCATGGAGGCCGGGCGAAAGCTACACGGAGGTATTCACAGCGTCCTCTGCTAAGCGCTCCGGCGTCAAAAGCCGGGTAGCTGACGCTAAGCTTAAAATTCGCTGAATGGTTACAAAATCCGTTTCAATGATTATTTTGAAGGTTATCTATGTCTAGAAAAGTAATTTTATTCAGTCTGTGTTTGGTTCCGTTAAGCTTGGCTTATGCCCAACAAGTCCAGCCGGATTCGGCTAATCAAGCGCCGGCGTCGCCCCAAAACGCTAGCGAGAGCGTAACAGCCCCGGCAAATTCCGCCCAACCCAATCCTGCGCCAAGCCAACCGGCCGCCACTAGCGCCCCTAAACCCGTAGATCGTAGGGATGCGCTTCAGGGACAGGCGATACAGAATAACGCTCAGGATTTATTTCAAGGCGATCATAATTAAATTTGACCTATGATCTTAAGCCGTTCATTAATACGGACTGCCTGGAGTAGGCAGTAATCGTGCTTATTTAACATAATTCGTAACTATTCATCCTACAGCCATTGATTCATCTGCTTTTTAAAATCAGGCTGAATAGTTACCATAATTCATTGGTTACAGTTGGATGATGTACCTTCGGGAGGCGCATCAAATCGCGAACGATTTGCTTTACTGCGTTCAGCACATCTATCTTTAAGCTTCCGGCTTATTTGCTCAACCGTAAAAATCCTTCCTGATAAAGATGCCGCGCCAAAGCCAGTTTCGTTTCTTCTTTTAAATCGTGCGGTAATTCCGAGAGCCGGAATGACGGCCGCTTACACATTTCATCAAGCGTGGCGCAAGCGCGGCGGGACATGACCAGGGTTTTGCCGGCGAACTTCAAGGCGATATTTTCGCCTTGCGCCGTAATCGTATACTGGCCGGGGGCTAGCGCCTTCATGCCGGTTTGCGGCCCGATCACCGCAACATCCAGCTCGAACTCAGACCCGAATTCGCTTTGGCCCGGATAGCCATCCTTTACCCGTTGCGTAAACTCCGCCAGCAATTGCCGGCTGTCCAGTTTCCGCCGGAAATCCTCGGCCAACCGGGAAAATTTGTCGGCAATATTTTGTTGCAGTTCCGGGCGGTTTGCAAAACCGGGCGGCAGGGCGCGCCGGCAGGCCGGTTCTTCCTTGCTGGATTGCAGCCATAAAGTCATTAATTCAACAAAGGTATAGACCGTAACGCCCAGCGTTACATGCATGGAAGCGCTTTCCAGAGTGTTGGCGCAGTGGATAAACCCTCTAGGCAAATAGAGCAGATCGCCGGGCGACATGTCCAGCTCCATAATCGGCGCCGATGGCGTCAGCATGTGCGGCTGAAATGTCTGGGTGCGATGCGGCAAATCCAGAGGGGCGTTATATATCTTCCAATGTTTGAAGCCGGAAATTTGCAGGATAAAAACTTCATGCGCGTCGTAGTGCGGGGTAAAGCCCGACGTATTCCCCGGCGTGATGTAAATATTGGTGTGTACGGCGTGATTCAGGAATTCTTCAACCGCGGCCGCCAATCTTCTCAGCGGCTTCCAGGCCCGGTTAAAACCGGGCAGCGAGATCGTCGCCCCGGATATATATTCAGCCTGCAGCCGCTGCTGATCCGGTACGCCGGTAAAAACGATGTCCCCGGAACGGATATCCGTACAGAAAGCGTCGGGATGCAGAAACGATCCGTTTTTGGAAAGCTGAATGGCCGGATAACGTAGCCCGCCATGGGAAATAACGGTTTGCAGGTCTTCCAGGGTCAACAACTCTTTATAAAATTGTTCATCCCGGCGCTGGATATGGAGCGGCAGAGCCTCCCAGTAGCCGGAAAAAAATTCGTCGCCGGAAATCGGGTCTATCAAGCTTGGAAAAGAAGAAAATTTTGCGTCCATAGGCTTACAGCATAATCGATGCCCGCTAAGTTTCGGATTTTTGATCCCGGCCCAATAGATTATTTACCGCTTGTTTAGGGTCAAGATTATTGAACAGCACATTATACACCTGTTCGGTAATCGGCATTTCCACATTTAGTTTTACGGATAAGCGATAAGCTTCCCGCGCCGCTGAAATGCCTTCAATTTCCTGATCGATTTCCGCTATTGCTTGCCGCGCATCCTTGCCTTGCCCCAAAGCCAGACCGAAACGCCGGTTTCTGGATTGATTGTCGGTACAGGTTAATATCAAGTCGCCGAGCCCGGTTAAACCCATAAAAGTATCCGTATGGCCGCCTAATTTAACGCCTAAACGCATAATTTCGGTCAAACCCCGCGTAATCAAGGCGGAGCGGGTATTGGCGCCGAATCCTAGGCCATCGGCAATACCGGCCGCGATAGCCAATACGTTTTTACTTGCTCCGCCAACTTGGACGCCGACAATATCGGTACTGGTATATGTCCGGAAACGTTGATTATGCAAGATCCCGGTAAGCAGGGATATTAAATTTTCAGACGCCGAGGCAATGGTGATTGCGGTAGGCAAATCCGCCGCAACTTCACGGGCGAACGTCGGCCCGGCTAACACAGCCGTTTCAACATTTTTGCCGAGAATTTCGGTTACGACATCGCTTAGCAATAAGCCGCCTTCCCGGTCGAATCCTTTCGTAGCCCAAATAATTTTCGGGGTTCCGCATAAAAATGGTTTGATTTTCAGCAGCGTCGACTTAAAGGCGTGGCTAGGAACGGTAATCAACAATATTGAGCCATAGGCGACCGCGCTTGGCAAATCATCGGTAACCGTCAATTTGTCGGGAAAAATAAAACCCGGTAAATAACGCTGATTTTCCCGGCATATTCTAAGATTAGCGATATGGGCGCTGTTATGCCCCCATAAAAGCGTGTCGCAACCATTTCTTGCCGCCAGCAGGGCTAAAGCAGTTCCCCATGAGCCGGCGCCTAGAATACTCAGCGATTGCGACATTCAGCTTTAATTTAAGGTTTTTGCTTCAGTCGTTGCTTGTTGCTGTTGGGCTTGCTGAAGATGTTGCAAATAGAGCGCGTCAAAATTGACGGGTGACAGAACCAATTGCGGGAAACCGCCTTTGCTGACTAAATCCGAAATGACTTCCCTGGCATAAGGAAAAATAATATTCGGACAAAAACTGCCGAGCATCGGGCCTAATTCTTGTTCGGAAAATCCGGCGATGGAAAAAATGCCGGCTTGATTAACTTCCACTAAATAGGCGACGTTTTCTCCAATTTTTACCGTGACGGTAATGCTAAGCGCAACCTCGTATATCGAATTATCCAGTGGATTGGCGTTGGTGCTAAGATTAAGCTCCATCGCCGGCTCCCATTGCTGAGTAAAAATTTTCGGGGCGTTTGGCGTTTCAAAAGAAACGTCTTTGGTATAAATTTTCTGGATGGCGAACTGCTTTTCATCGGCGCCGATATTTTCGGACATAAAAGTCTCCTTAAGGGTTTTAAAAATTAATCTTTATTTTTACTGCTGTTTTTAATAGGAAGTTTATTGTCTTCCCACGACTGCATACCGCCTTGCATATTGAACACTTTCTCAAAACCGGCTTTATTCAGCGTTTTACAACCTGAAGCCGAGCGGGCTCCAGTTTGACAAACAACAATGAGGGTCTGATTTTTAAATTTTTCCAGCGAGGTTAATTTGTCCTCAAGCTTGCCTAAAGGTATGTTGATGGCGTTTTCAATATGGCTTTTAATAAACTCGGCCGGCTCCCTAATATCTATAACGACAGTGTCGTCGCTGTTCATTTTCGCTACGGCGATGACGGGCGTAATACTTTCAAATTTGTTAAACGCATTCGTTATCAAATCCTGAATCAACAGAAAAATGACACATGCCAAAGCAAAAAAAAGCAGGTAATGATTAGTAATAAATTCGATGTATTGATCCATTGCCGGGACAAAAAGTTAAAGTTGTAGTAATCAAAAAGATTCGGTTCCACAGAATACCGCGCGCATCAATCGGATAAGCTGGGTTACCCGTTCATCGTCGATAAAATAGTATACGCGGTTAGCCTCTTTTTTCGAATCAAGTATGCCTTTATCGCGTAAAACGGCTAAATGTTGCGAGATATTGCTTTGACTGGTGCCCACCTGTTCGACTATATCCTGAACGCTGATTGAACTATTGCCGAGTATACACAGGATTTTTAATCGCAAAGGGTGCGACATGGCCTTTAAACACAGCGCGGCGCGGTTGATCTCGGCATCGTCATGAAGAATAAAATTATCGGTGGCTGCCATAAATTTAGCGATTTGTTGCTGATAAAGTGCTGTGTTTAACTGTATTTTCACGCTACGATAGCCTAAGCGTACTGATATAATGTCGGAAAGAGCTTGGAGTAAATTCCAGATATAACCGCAAAATAGTCGCCCAATCTATCAGACTGCGCATTATTGTTCAATAGCTAGCGACCAATACTAAGTAATTTAAGCGATTTTGCCAGGAATTTTTCCGCTCCGCGAATTTACGAATTACCAAAAATATACGCTGAATCTTAAGAAAGGAGCTTAATTAATGACCAATAAATTCAAACACTTGGCGCAACTTAATGGCGAAGAGCGGATTCTGGCGGCGTCGCCGCAAGTAACAACTGACTACCTGCAACCGGATATGTCCGCGCCGGAAGTTACCGAACATCGAGTTGAAGCTATTAACGGCGGAAAATTCGATGTAATTATCTGTAACTATGCAAATTGTGATATGGTAGGGCATACCGGCAATATGCAAGCCGCCGTTCAGGCTGTTGAAGCTCTAGATGCCGCCGTCCAAGCTGTTGAAGCTCTGGATGGATGTTTGCAAAAAGTGGTCGGCGCCATTAAACAGGCGGGCGGCCAGATTTTATTGACGGCCGATCATGGCAATATCGAGCAGATGATGAACTTGGAAACCGGTCAACCCCGTACGGCGCATACTACAAATTCAGCGCCGCTGGTACGCATAAGCGGCCGTGAAACATTAAAAGATGGCGGTAATCTTGCTGATATAGCGCCGACGATGTTGTCCATTCTTGGCATACCTCAACCTTTAGAAATGACGGGAAGCTCGCTAATTTAGCCGGCATGAGAACAGGTTTTTGTTTGTTGATAGCGTTATTAGCCGTTTTTCCGGCGTTGCTTTATGCTAATGTTGCGGAAAAGCAAAGTCAATTGAGTGAAATTCAATCGCGGATTCAGCAAGTAAACACAGACCTGAAAACGCTGAACGCGGAAAAATCCGCGCAGCTGGATGAACTGAAAAAAGTAGAAAAACAGTTTGGCGAACTGGCCAACGCCTTGCGGGCCATTAAATCCGATATAAGGCGGCAGGAAGAAAAGCTGCAGGAAATCCGCAATAAGATTGCCGCTACCCAAAAAGAGTTACAGAATCAGAAACTCGCATTGGAAGGTTTGATCAAATCGGCGTATTCGATAGGCGGCCAAGAAGGGCTAAAACTGATTTTGAACCAGCGCGATCCCAGTTTATCCGGCCGTATGCTGATTTATCATGACTATATCAGCAAAGCACGCGTGCAGAAGCTACAATTGTTGCAGGAGAAATCGAGTTCCTTAAAACAGCTTGAAGCGCAAAAAGATGCGGAAACCGGGTTGCTGCAAATTGCGCTGGAAAAAAAACAGAGTGAAACCGACAACTTGCAGTTGTTAAAAAATCAGCGCGAAAAATTGCTAGTCGCGCTGAATAACGAATACATGTCGAAAAATCAGCAAATGGAAAGATTGCGACATGATGAGAAAAAATTAGCGGCGGTTGTGGCGTCATTGCAAAAAACTGATGATAATGCTGAACCGGAGCCTAGACCGATATCTGAAGCGCCGAAAAAACAGGAGCCCGCCTCTCAAATTGAACCGGAGGCTCCCGCAAAAACGCCGAAGCCTGAGAAGTTCCATGCGCCGGCAAAAGCATTTGTGGATTTACAAGGCGCATTGGCTTGGCCGGTTGCGGGCGAAGTAGCCGAGCGCTTCGGAAGCCGTAGATTTGAGACCGTATGGGATGGAACGGTTATCAATGCGCATGAAGGGGCCGATGTTCATGCCGTCGCGGTTGGGCGGGTGGTTTACGCCGATTGGTTGCGCGGCTACGGTTTAATGATTATCGTTGATCATGGCGGCGGCTACATGAGCTTATACGGATTTAATCAAAGCTTGCAAAAAAGTGTAGGCGAACAAGTGGCGTCCGGAGACACGCTGGCTTCTGTCGGCCGTAGTGGCGGACGCTCCCAAGCCGCTCTCTATTTCGGTATTAGGAAAAAAGGCAAACCGGTCAATCCTGAACTTTGGTGCAGGACATCCGGGAAAAATTAATTTTTACAGGAAAAGGTTGTTGGGGTTTTAAAATACATGCGAAAACACAGAAATAGTTTAATTTTACTCGTTGGATTTCTTTTAGGCGCTACCTTAAGCTTATGTAGCAGCGTTTTGGCGGAGAAAGAGCCTCCCTCCCCGCCAAAAAAAGAAGAATTGCAAGCTTTGCCTTTTGATGAATTACGCAATTTCACCGAAATTTTTGGCCGTATCAAACAGGATTATGTCGAACCTGTTTCCGATAAAAAATTGCTGGAAGACGCCATCCGCGGCATGCTGTCCGGTTTGGACCCCCACTCGGCTTATCTGAATGGCGAAGAGTACAAGGAACTTCAAGAAGGCACCAGCGGCCAATTCGGCGGATTGGGTATAGAAGTCGGCATGGAGAACGGTTTTGTGAAAGTCGTCTCGCCGATTGACGATACGCCGGCGCAAAAAGCAGGCATCAAAGCCGGCGATTTAATTGTCAGACTGGACGACAAACCCGTTAAGGGCATGAGCTTGGCCGACGCAGTGAAAACCATGCGTGGCGAACCCGGCAGCGAAATTGTTCTCACAGTGGTCCGAGAAGGCCAGGAAGCGCCGCTAAAGTTCGCCATTGTCCGCGACATTATTAAAGTTAAAAGCGTTAAACAACGCTTGCTTGAAAAAAATTACGGTTACCTGCGCATCAGTAGTTTCCAGTCCGGAACCGGCCAGGGCCTGATAGATGCGATTAACGATTTGAAAAAGGAAAACGAAGGTTCTTTGAAAGGCGTCGTACTGGACTTACGGAATAATCCTGGCGGCGTACTTAACGCGGCCGTGGAAGTTAGCGATGCGTTTCTGGACAGCGGTTTGATCGTCTTTACCGAAGGCCGGATTAAAAACTCTGAAATGCGGTTTAATGCTTCGGCGGGCGACATCATCAACGGCGCCCCGATTGTGGTGCTGATTAATGGCGGCTCCGCCTCGGCTTCCGAGATTGTCGCGGGGGCGTTACAAGACCATAAACGCGCTATTATCATGGGTGAAAAATCATTCGGAAAAGGTTCCGTGCAGACTATTTTGCCTATCACGAACGGCGCCGCTATAAAACTGACGACGGCAAGATATTTCACGCCTTCCGGGCGCTCCATTCAAGCTGAAGGCATAGAACCGGATGTTAAACTGGCGCACGTTAAACTCGAGGCTATAGACAAAGCTAAATTTGATAGTATCAAGGAAGCCGATCTATCCCGGCATCTAACCAATGGCAATAACGAAAAAGCTAAAGAACCGGAAGAAGAGAAATCCATCGATAAAAATAAAGATAGCGCCGACAGTCTGGAAAATGATGAGGAAGATAAAAACCTGCGCGATTATCCTTTAAACGAAGCCTTAAATTTATTGAAAGGCATAGGCATCCTAAAACAATACTGAGAATTAGCGGGCGCGCCTTGCAAAATTTAATAATTTAGCAAGGCGGTTTTTTTAATTAAACACTGGCAAGCTGTTTTATCTGGTCTATATTGTTAGGGATAGCCGCTCCGGTAAAATCCGCCTCGTTAACAATCTCGACAATAAGCGATGATAGAACAGCAATTATCCGCACTGCATGTTTTACTCGTTGAGCCTTCGCAAACTCAACGGCAAATCATCGGTCATTATTTGGAAGACTTAGGTATAAGTGATATAAACTATCTAACATCCGGTAGCGAAACGCTTGCCGAACTGAGCCATTCCATACCTGATCTGATAATAAGCGCCATGTATCTGCCCGATATGACGGGCGTGGATTTGGTGCGCGCCATACGCCACCATGAAGACTCCTATGAAATGGCGTTTTTATTGATATCCAGCGAAACCAACATCAAATATCTTGAACCCATCCGCCAAGCCGGAGCCATTGCAATATTACCCAAGCCATTTGCGGAATTAGAGCTAATGACGGCGTTAAAAGCTACCGTTGATTATTTACATCCGCACAAGCTTAATCTCGATCATATGGATATCGCGGATTTACAAATACTCATCGTGGATGACAGCGAATTTTCCCGCAAATTCATCAGCCGGATTTTCAGGGATATCGGTATCGAAAGTATTTCGTTAGCCGAAAACGGCAAACAGGCTTTGCAAATATCCAATCAACATTTTTTCGATTTAATCGTTACCGATTACAATATGCCCGAAATGGATGGCTTGGAATTAGTCAAACGCTTACGTGCGGATGGCGACAACAAAAACGTTCCGATTTTAATGGTAACCAGCGAACAGAATATCAATCGCTTGGCCGCCATCGAGCAGGCAGGCGTTTCCGCCTTGCTGGATAAGCCTTTTGATCCGGAATCGGTACGTAAAATAATTTTAAGGTTATTGGGATAATAGTTTGCTTATTTGTTTGCCCGCCTTTCCAAGGCATCGGCTAATCTTTGCATAGACTGTTGTAAATCATCTTGATTTTCTTGTTTGCCGGCTAATTCCCTTATTAGTTGGATGTTTTGCCTTGAAGGCAAGCGGGGCGGACGTTTTGTTTGGGGCTCAGCATATTGCGCCATAACTTTGACGCTTAAACCGGCAATATTTAACTGTCCAGCGGCCGCCATTTTGGTTAGAATAGCATCGTTAAAAAAACGGATTTGTGACGCCCAGTTCGCGGATTCGGTATAAATCAGTAAACGTTTGCCGGAAGATACGCAATAATGAGCATGTTCGGCTATTTCAATCGGTAAAACACTTCTGACCAGGGCCAGCAGTGCTTGTTGCGTAGCGATAATTTCCTTGGCTACCGTCAACTGTTTGGTCTGAAAATCCTGAGCCTGCTTGAATGCAGAGGTTTTTATATTTGTCATAAAACGCCCATATCAACGATGCCAGCGGAAATGAAACCATGAAAAATTTTATTCGGACAGTGCTTGCGGAAGCCGATTATCAACCTGTCAGGTTATTGCAGATATTAAGAGCGGTTCAAAGTCATTATCGGCATATCCCGGCAGAGGCTGTGACACACCTGGCCGAACAGTTGAATATTTCTAGAACGCAAATTATCGCAGTTATTGAGTTTTACAGTTTTTTTCATTTAATTCCACAGGGCCATTACGATATCCTTTTCAGCGATTCCATAACGGACAAGATGCTCGGCAAGGAAAACTTGCTTAATTATCTGTCCGCTATATTAAACGTTGAAGTTGGGCAAGTCCGAGCCGATGGGTTAGTTAGCCTTAATAATACTTCCTGTACCGGAATTTGCGATCAAGGCCCGGCCGCGTTAATAAACGGTTATCCGCTACCGCGGCTTGACACGGCGAAACTGGATGAAATCGCCGGGTTAATCGACGCGCAAACCCCTATGCCGGCATGGCCTCAATATTTGTTTGAGGTAACGGACAATATTCAAAGATCCGGATTGCTATTAAATAATATCATCCTGGAAGGCGCTTGTTTAAATGCGGCGTTTGCCAGAGGTTTAAGCGCCACGCTTAACGAACTTGATTTGTCCGGCCTGCGGGGGCGGGGCGGGGCGGGTTTTAAAACCGCCACAAAATGGCGGTTGTGCGCCGAAGAGCCCAGCGACCGGCGTTTTGTAGTTTGCAATGCGGATGAAGGCGAGCCGGGTACTTTTAAAGACCGGGTATTGCTTAATAGCTATGCCGACCAGGTTTTCGAAGGCATGACGCTATGCGCTGCCATCATCGGCGCTAACAGCGGTTTCTTGTATTTGCGGGGCGAATATTTATACCTTAAGGATAAATTGGAGCGGATTTTAAACCAGCGCCGTGAAACCGGCCTGCTAGGTAACAATATTCTTAACCTGGGTTTTGATTTTGACATTGAGATTTGTTTGGGCGCCGGAGCTTATATATGCGGTGAAGAATCGGCTCTAATTGAATCGCTGGAAGGCAAGCCGGGTATTCCGCGCAACCGGCCGCCCTATCCTGTTACCCAAGGCTATTTAAATGAACCCACGGTGGTCAACAACGTGGAAACCTTTTTCGCCGCGGCGGCTATTTCCGCGCATGGCGGCGTATGGTTCGCGCATGCGGGCACGGCAAAATCCACGGGCAGCAAGTTGTTAAGCATCAGCGGCGATTGTAAAATGCCGGGCGTCTATGAATATGAATTCGGCGCAACCATTGGCGCAATACTGAACGACTGTGGCGCCAGCGATGTATTAGGCGTGCAAGTCGGCGGCCCTTCGGGCGCGTTTATTTCTAATCAAGAATTTGACAGGAAACTGGCCTACGAAGATCTCGCCACCGGCGGCTCGTTCATGGTCTTCAATAATACGCGTAATGTTTTCGATATCGTAACTAATTTCAGCCACTTCTTTGCGCATGAAAGCTGCGGATTTTGTACACCTTGCCGAGTCGGAACGTCCTTGATTAAATATCAG
>JBEKBU010000063.1:0-16637 GCA_050015235.1 Methylomonas sp.
AAAGCCGGGTAGCCGACACTACCTTCGCTCTGTAACTCATAGCTTTTTTCAGGATTTATTCATTAAATGAGGCTAGCAACTCCTCCCAATGCACCCTAATCCAGCGGATGAAGCGTTGCTTGTCGCTAGTCTCGGCGTTTTCTTCCGTAACGATAAACGTGCCCGGTATCATTCCCATCCAGCAGCTCCATGCGACAAGCCCGGCTTTATCCGGAGTAAATTCGACGGCTTGTACGCCCGGTTTCATTTCGATATTCAGCCCATAGCTCGGCACGACGATGACGCGATTACATTGCGTTAATTCCTGAGCGTCGATGATCCATTTAACCGGAACGCCTTTGTGCAAAATGAAATGATTGGGGAAATAGCCCCGTTTGGTAACCGTCATACGGATAGTTTGCGCCGTATCGCAACATGGGCTTTCGGAAGTTGGCGAGAGCAGTTGCGAAACCCGGACGACGGTGCTATTAAAATCAACGCCCGTACCGGTGACGGCCAAGCCGCGATTCAACATGACCGCGCCCAAACCCATCACGATGACGCCGGAGAACTTGAGCACTTTCGGCGTTAAATTATGGGAAAGCAGACTGGTTAAAAACCCGAATCCCAACATCAGCGGCAACGTGCCAAGGCCGAAAAAAAACAGAATTTCGGCGCCGTCCGACCAACTGCCCGTGCCCGCCGCCATCACGTACATGGCTTGCAAGGGGCCGCATATGATCATCAAACCGTTCAGCAAGCCGATCGCAAACGGGTTGCTGTGTTTGCGGTATTCTTGGCTAATAAAGCGCATCACAAAACCGGGCGTCCGGAACTGAAAATGATTCAGCACCTGAAACACGCCCAACAGATGCAGGCCGAACAACAGCATGAACATCCCGGCGGCGATGCCTACCATACCACGGGTATAAGGCGTAAAAGCGACGATGCCGCCAAACCCGCCCAGCAAACCGCCGATGACGGTATAGGATAAGGTTTTGCCTAAACCGTAAAGTAAATGCGTGGCGTAGGATTTATGACCGGCGCCGGCGATTTTCGCGGTGTAACCGAACACCAGGGGCCCACACATGCCCACACAGTGAAAACCGGTTAAAAAACCCATCAATAGCAACAAACCGATATTGACGCCGCCGCTAAAGTCCGGCAGGTCGTCATGACCTATCAGCCATCTGTCCATCCACAGGATCAGGCCTATGCCTAACAGGGACAACAAGACGGCCGCGGATTTTCCGATCAGGCCACGGGCATTATTCTGGGCATTGGGCGAGTTCATAGTTCATACATTCAACTTAAGCTATTCGGCGGCGAGTAATAGCAGATTAACCTTATTTTAAAATTCCCGCCATTTTTTTCATTGTTATATCGAATGAACCATACTTCGTAATCGGTATCTATATATCGCCATAGAAAAATGAACCATATTTTGTAAAGATGCTGAACGCCCACTCCAGGTTAGACGCCTTGAGGGGGCTGTTTTTGAATTCTGTTAACTACGGTAGAAGGGAGAAAGTCATGTCACACGTTAATGCTGAAAAAGCTGTAGCCGCCATGGGAAAAATGGATATGGGGCCTAAGATGGGCGGTATGGGGCCAATGATGATGGAGGGTATGGGGCCTAAGATGATGGAAGGCATGGGGCCGATGATGATGGGGGGCATGATGCCGAAAATGATGGAAGGTATGGGACCGATGATGATGGAGGGCATGACGCCGATGATGAAAATGCCGGCAGCCGCCACGGGCGTCATTGTTTATACCGGCGCCAACGCCGGGAAAAGCGTGATAAGAAAAGTCGTCACCCATCCCTTGGTCGTTTTTAGCCTCGGCGTCGTTTTGGGCTGTTATGTTTATAAATATCGCAAATGCATCCTTTCCGCTTGCGCCAAGCGAGCCGAAGAATAAAGTTTATGTTACAAAAAACGCACTCGACAGGCAGTGCGTCCGCCGGAGCCGGCTTGCCTAATTAAACTACAGGCTGCCGGCCCCCCGGCAGCATTTAACGCCACAAATCCGGCCAAATGTTTTATCATTAGTTGTTGATACGCCTTCAGTCAGCATAATAATAATGAATAATCAGCAGCAAACCACCCAGCCTACGTTGTTTTCATCGGTTTTTTTGTTTGCCGGAACGCTATTTGTCAGCGCTATGCTGATGTTTGCGCTGCAACCCATGTTCGGCAAAATTCTGCTGCCCATGCTGGGCGGCTCGCCGGCGGTGTGGAATACCTGCATGGTGTTTTACCAGACTTTGCTGTTTCTGGGCTATTTGTACGCCGATTGGCTGACCCGGAAACATGCCGGCGCCCGCCAAATCCAGATTCACGCCGCGCTGTTGATTGTCAGCCTGATCGTGCTGCCGGTGGGCTTGCCGGCCGACATTGAGCCGCCCACTACCGGCAACCCGTCCTGGTGGTTGATTTTGACTTTGTTGTCGGCTATCGGCCTGCCGTTTTTTGTGGTTTCCACCAGCGCGCCCTTGCTGCAAAAATGGTTTTCGCTGTTAGGCCATCGGCAGAGCCACGATCCTTATTTTCTTTACGCCGCCAGCAATACCGGCAGTTTATTGGCGCTGCTGAGTTATCCTTTTTTGATCGAGCCGCATATCGGCCTGGAACAACAACGCCTGCTCTGGAGCGGCGGTTTCGGCGCGCTGGCGGTATTGATTTTATGCTGCGCGCTGGGCTTTTGGCGCGCGCACGCCGAACCTAAACCTGAATCGGCGCGGGACGCCGACGAAGCCGAAGCGCGCTTACCGTCCGGCCGGCAACTGCATTGGCTGGCGCTGGCGTTTGTCCCTTCCAGTTTATTACTGGGCTTTACGCAATACATCAGTACCGATATAGCGGCCGTGCCGTTGTTGTGGATAGGGCCTTTGACGCTGTATCTGCTCAGCTTTATCCTGGTGTTCTCCCGATTCGCCGGCCGCTTGCGCGGCGTGGCGTTGATTTTACAGCCGGCGGTGCTCGTCGTGTTCCTGACTTATGGGTTCATCGATCCGGCATTGCTGCAATTCTGGGCGAATTTGAGTTTACACGGCCTGGCGTTTTTTCTGGCGGTGATGGTGTGCCATGGCGAATTGGCCAAACAAAGGCCGCATCCGCGCCATTTAACCCGTTATTATTTGGTGATGTCTTTCGGCGGCATGCTGGGCGGTCTATTCAACACTTTCGTCGCGCCGTTTATCTTTAACGCGGTTTACGAATACCCGTTAATGATTGTTGCGGCGCTGTTTTTGCGTCCCGGCTTGTTCGCGGCGAAATGGTATCTGCAAACCATATTCCCGCTCCTGGCCTTGCTGGCCGGTTTCAGCGCTTATTTGGCGGCGGATCGGCTGTTTGATTATATCGACGTTATCGGCGGCCTCCTGATCCTGTTGGCCGGCTTGAGCTACTCGTTGCGCCGCTCGCCGGCCGGGCTTGGTTTGTTGACGGCGGTGATTATTTTATTTTCGATGGGCTTGCAGGATATGGCTTCCAGCACCTTGTTCCAGCGCCGCGATTTCTTCGGCGTGTTATCGGTACGGGAAACGCTGATTTCCGACGAGAATCAGCATCCGGAAAAAGTCAGGGAGCTGTACCACGGCACCACCAAACACGGCGCCGAACGGCTGACGCCCGCCAATATCACCACGCCTTTGACCTATTATAGCCGACCCGGCCCCATCGGCCAGTTATTCAGCGAATACGCCGACGAAGATCAGGACTGGACGATAGGCGCGGTCGGCCTGGGCGCCGGCGCGCTGGCTTGTTATAACAAAGACAGGCAACATTGGCGTTTTTTTGAAATCGATCCGATGGTGGTGGAGATAGCCCGTAATCCGAAATGGTTTAGTTACCTGAGCCGCTGCAATCCGCAAGCGGAGATGATAGTCGGCGACGCCAGGCTGTCATTGCGGAAAGAGCCGGATCACAGTTACGATTTGCTGATTATGGACGCTTTCAGCTCGGACGCGGTCCCCATGCACTTGCTGACCCGCGAGGCCTTGGAGCTGTATTTCAGCAAGCTCAAGGAAAACGGTTTGCTGGCGTTTCATATTACTAACCGGCATCTGGCCTTGAAAAAAGTGTTGGCCGATCATGTTAATCAACTGCATTTGGCCGGCTTGTTACAGGAGTTCAGTCCGGAAACCGAAGCGCCGCTAGTGTCCGCAACGGATTGGGTCGTCATCGGCAAACGGCCGGAACGCTTGCAGCGCTTGCAGCAAAGCCGTCTCGGCCATTGGCAAAAATTGCCGGTAACGTTTGGATTTCAGCCCTGGACCGACGACTTTACCAATATTATAGGCATCTGGAAATAGGAACAACATGTTAATTACGGAACTCGCGCAACAATGCAACGCCACCCTGAGAAACGGCGATCCCGGCTTGGTTATATTCGCCGCCGCGGATATTATGTCCGCTCAGCCGCAACAGATCACGGTATTGAGCGACGGCAAATACAAAAAATATCTGAAAGACTGCCAGGCCGGCGCTTGTTTTATTCACGAATCGGAAAGCGCCGGCGATGCGCCGGCCGGCATGGCGCTGTTGGCCAGCGCCGATCCGGAGATCAGTTTTCTACAGGCCGTGACGCTGCTGCATGCGGAGCCGGAACTGAAAAGAGCAGTGTCGGAGCATGCGGTATTGGCGGATACGGCGGTATTGGGTTTTAACGTCCATATCGGCCCCTACGCCACGATCGGGCAATACAGCAGCGTCGGCACGTGCTCCACCATAGAAGCGGGCGTGCATATCGGCAACCACGTGGCGATAGGAAAAAACTGCCGGATACATCCTAACGCGGTGATTTACGATCATACCGTCATCGGCAATGATGTGATTATTCACGCCGGCGCGATTATCGGCGCGGATGGGTTCGGCTATAAATTCCGTAATAACCGGCACGTCAAAGTGCCGCACGTCGGCAATGTGGAGATTGCCGATTTTGTCGAGATCGGGGCCAACACCTGCATAGACCGGGGCGCATTAGGCGCGACGCGCATAGGAGAAGGCAGCAAAATTGACAATCTAGTGCAATTGGGGCATAACAATATTGTCGGACGGCATGTTATTATCTGCGGACAGTCCGGCATATCCGGCTCCTGCAACATAGGCGACGGCGCTATTTTGGCCGGCAGTTCCGGTCTGGCCGACCATGTAAACATCGGCGCGCGCGCAGTGGTGATGGCGCGGAGCGGGATTTCCGCCGATGTTGAGGCCGGCGTTCAAGTGTTCGGCAGTCCGGCCAAGGAACGGAAAACCGCCTGGCGGGAATTGGCCGCGCTCGGCAAACTACCCGAACTTCTGCAAAAATTCAAGTCCCTGGAAATCAGGGTGCGGCGTTTGGAAGGAGAACCCTAACCATGAACGACAAACAACGCGTAGCCGCGCATGCCGCGCGGCAAATCGAAAACGGCATGCTGGTCGGCCTCGGCACAGGCTCCACGGCCAATTGTTTCATTGAAGCCCTGGCCGCCCGGCAAGTTCAGGAAGGCTTGAAAATCCGTACTGTCGCCAGCTCAATCGTCAGCGCCGTGAAGGCGGAGCAACACGGGTTACCGCTGCTGGCGCTGGAGCAGGTCGGCCATTTGGATGTCTATGTCGACGGCGCCGATGAAGTTAGCCCGGAAATGTATCTATTAAAAGGGCGCGGCTCCGATCTGGTCAGGGAGAAATTGTTGGCTACAGGCGCCTCCGCATTCTGGGTGCTGATCGAGTCCACTAAACGCGTGGCGCGTATCGGCCAAAATTTCCCGATACCCATGGAAACGCCGCCTTACGCGTGGCGGCTGGCGCAGGCCAGCGTGGCGGAAATCGGCGGCCAGTCGGTATTGAGAAAAAACGCCGGCGGCGACGGCTTGGCGGTTACTTCGGCCGGCAATCTTGTGTTAGACGCGGTATTTGCGCCCGAAACCGGGACAGAGCTATTAAACGCGCAATTGAACGCCATACCCGGCATTATCGAGCACGGTATATTCCACGGACTGGCCAGCACGATTTTTTGCGTTGAAGCCGGCTTGGTCTCCGAACAACGGGCTGAAGCGCTGTTGATAAGCCCGGCGTGACACATTTCATAAAAACCCATTAATCCGGAGCACATCATGTCAACTTTATTAGAAAAAAATCAAAAAGCCCCTGCTTTCAGCAGCCGGAATCAGGATGATCAACTGGTAACCTTAAGTAATTATCTGGGCAAGAAATACGTGGTGCTGTATTTTTATCCCAAGGACGACACGCCGGGCTGTACGATAGAAGCAAACGATTTTACGGCCTTGGCGGCTGAATTTGACGCCTTGAACACCGTAATTATCGGCGTCAGCAAGGATGATTGCGCCAGCCACCGGGCCTTTATCGAAAAATACGGCTTGAATATGCCGTTATTGGACGATACCAGCGGCGATATCTGCGAAAGCTATGGCGTCTGGCAGGAAGTTGAAAAAGACGGCGTTAAAAAATGGAAAACCGTGCGCTCGACGTTTATCATCGACCCGCAAGGCCAGTTGGTTGACGTGGAGTACGGCGTGAACCATGCCGGGCACGCCCATGCCGTGCTGGAAAAAATCAAGAATTTTTCGTAACGGCGCGATTGGATATACGTTTTAAGCGGACGGGGGGTTACGCCCCGTCCATTACGGAACGTTATAATTATTTAGCTTTTGCAGCGTGCTCTTCGTGAGTTTTAGCCGCGGCAGCGTGTTCTTTAGCCAGCGCGGCATGGTGCTTCGCCAGCGCGGCGTGATGTTTCGCCAATTTTAGATTATGTAATTTCTTATGCTCGGCAGCCATGGAATTATGGTGCGCCACCATACCTTTATGGTATTCAGCGGTTTTTTTATGATGCTCGGCGGCCGCGGCATGTTCTTCAGGCGTTTGCGCAACAACATTATGCTGTCCAGGATGTTCAGGCGCGGGTGTGACATCGGCGTAAACAGCCTGGGCGCCAAGACCTAAAGTTAGAATCAAAGGCAACATTACGGCAAAACGACTACATGTATTACTTTTCATAATAAGAATTTCCTTAAGTCTTTATGGTTGTTAAATTATAGTTAAGTTGCAAAATTTAAAAGTCAAAATAAACACATATTTAAACAAAAATCTCTGCAACTCCAACACATTACTACCGCTGATTTTTACTGTCAATGCCGGAATGCATAACTTTTGATTTAGAATAAAAAAAATTCGCTAATCTAGCTGCAACCGCTACCTTCCCCAAGCGCCGGCTTATTGGATTTTGGTCTTGACGAGCTTATCATGGGCGTTAGCTAAAATACTAACTTGCGGGATCGAAGCATTAAGACTGACAACCTCCTTGTATTAGACCCCTCACCCCAATACCGTTTAGTTAAGGTTTAACCGTTCGCCCTGAGCTTGTCGAAGGGTGAAGGGTTAAGCCGTCCAGCATCGGTTTTTTAAATTCCGCTCTTAAGCCAACGTTTGCAATATATTATTAGCGGAGCTCGACTGTCCGGAATTTTGGTTTAAGTCGCTGCTGAGTTGTTGTAAAAATCCTTGTAAACTCGGCGTTGCGCCATTGCTTGCGCCGCTGACGCCCATGGCTTGCAAAAGATTGGCGAAATCGCTTTGCAGAGTGGAGCCGGCGCTACTTGCGCCGCTACCGCTATTCAAGGAGCTAATCAAGCCAGGTAAATTATTTTCCAGGCTGCTATAGCCGCCGGAACCCGAGCCGGTCGCCGCACCGCTATTGTCATTATCGCCGTCGCTATCCGTGGAGGTAGAGCCGGATTGTTGCTGAGCGCCTACTTGATTTAGCGCTTGGCGTAAATCATGCAAAAATGTGAATAATGCCTGCTGGGCGCCGTTAGGGCTCAGCGTATTGGTGGCAGCGGCCGACAGGCTTAAACTCTGGCCGCTGTTGCCGGCATTGCCGGAAGTGTTATTATTGGTGCTGCTGTTATTGAACAGAGACGATAAATTCAGACCCAAACTTTGCAGCGATTGTAATACATTCTGTAAAAAATCGTTGTTGCCGTAATGATGGCCCTGGCCGCCGGTACCGGACACGCCGATGCCGTCGCCGCTAGTGGTCGTTGTGGAGCTGATGCTGATGTTAATTTGATAACTTTGCATGCTTGCTGAGCTAATTGATGAGATGGACATAATTATTCCCCTTGCAAAAGTGGTAAGGATAACTAGAGCGGTATTATTTGCATCTGCATAACATAGCGGCTTAACGTTTAAAAACTTTAGCCTCGCTTAATAATTTTCTTTACAAACGGTTATGTTTCAATTACCATAGCCGGCGGTCAAGCTCCAAATGCGGGTTTATCCGTACTTTTTTACGGAGTCGCCGCATCCTTCTGTTTAGCGCCGTATTATTAGAAGCGCGCATTTCCTCCCTTGATGAACCGCGCGCGCAATCCAGTCTCGGCCCAAGTTTTTGCCGGTTCGCCGGTTCTAGAGAATTAATTGCAGATTTAATGAATTAACATATTCAACATATTTATAGCGGGCATGAGCATGGATTTGTATGTTTCCAAATGTTTGAATAACTGTTTGCGCCTGCTGTTTTTAATGCTGCTGGCGCAGCCCGGATGGGCGGAAATTCCGGATTCCCTGACAAAAATAACCCCCCAAGTCCGCATTACCCGGCAGATAAACGACTCCGACCTGGCGACATTGAGCGGCTCCAGACTGGCGATTTTAGACGGGGCCGCCGACCAGGGACCGGTTAATAACAATCTGATACTGCCCGCTTTAATTTTACATTTAAAACCGTCCGCGCGGCAGCAGGCGGCTTTAAGCACATTCAACGCCGCCCAGTTAGCGCCGGGCAATGCGGATTATCACCATTGGCTGACGCCCGACGAATACGCCGGCCGTTTCGGAGCCGCCCCGGAAGATATTAAAACCTTGAGCAATTATTTAACCGCCAAGGGCTTTAAGATCATCGAAACATCAAAAAGCGGTCTGGCGATTGTTTTCTCGGGTACCGCCGGCCAATTGAAAAACGCTTTTCACACCGAAATTCACCGGATACTCTGGAAAGGCGAACAACATATCGCCAATATCAACGACCCGCAAATTCCGAGCGCTTTTGCCGATGTAGTGGCCGGTCTCGTCAATTTACACGATTTTCACAGCCACAGCCGACGCGCCAGCTTGCAGTTTAAAAAGCAGGTTTCGGCCGGCAACGTCTTATCGGCCGCTTATCCGCGCCCGGCCGATCTTTTTACGGCCGGTAATATCGATCTCGGCGGCTCCAATTATCTGACGCCCGGCGATTACGCGGCCATATACGACATCAATCCCCTGTATAACGCCTCGATTAACGGCGCCGGCTACAGCATCGCCGTACTGGGGCGTAGCGACGTGTTAGGCAGCGACATTACCGCCTTCCAGAATTATGTGGGCCAGCCGGCCAAGCTTCCGCAAACGATCGTCACGAACACCGATCCGGGCTATGTCAGCGGCGATCAACTGGAGTCCAGCCTGGATCTGGAGTGGGCGACCGGCGTCGCCAGCGGCGCGGCTATTAAATTTATTACCTCGGCCACGACCGGCAGCACGGACGGCATTTTGCTTTCCGCCAATTATGCCGTCCAACAAAATATTGGCGACGTGATCACGTTAAGTTACGGTCAATGCGAGCCGCAAATGGGCTTTTATTTAACCTATTATTTCGGAAGTTTATGGAATCAGGCGCAGACGCAAGGGCAGACGGTGCTGATTTCATCCGGCGATAGCGGCGCGGCGGGTTGCGACGCGCCGAATAGCGCCACGGCTGTCTACGGCGCTTCGGTGAACGGAATATGCAGTTCGCCCTATAGCACCTGCGTGGGCGGCACCCAGTTTCTGGACACGGCCAATCCCTCCCAATACTGGCTAAGCGGCAATCCTTCCGGCTCGACTGTTACGGCTACAGGCTATATACCGGAAGGGGTCTGGAACGATAGCGGCGTTATCGGCGGCGGCGCGGATTTATACGCTTCCGGGGGCGGGCGTAGTTTGTTATGGGCAAAACCCAGCTGGCAATCGGCGTCCGGCGTACCGGCCGACGGCGTGCGCGACGTGCCGGATGTGGCGATGACCACGGCATTGCATGACGGTTATATCATGTTTATGAACGGCGCCGAGTATATTGCCGGCGGCACTTCAGCGGCCGCCCCTTCCCTGGCCGGCGTCATGTCCATGCTAGTGCAATACCAGGGCGGCAGGCAGGGCAATATCAACGCTAATTTATACGGGCTTTATCAATTGCAAGCCGCCGGCTCCTATCACTATTTTCATCCGACATTATCAGGCAACAACTCGGTTCCCGGGCAGGCGGGCTTTTCCGCGACCGGCGGCGGTTATAACCTGGCTACCGGCCTAGGCTCCGTCGACGCCAATCTGCTGGTCAGGCACTGGAATGATTTAAGCAATATCGGCAATCCGCAAATCCATGCCGCCGTCGCCAGCGCGGTTGAACCGCTGATCCCGTTCAATACCACGGTCGGCTTGAGCGCTTCGGCGGCCTCGATTAGCAGCGGACAAGCCGTTACCTTTACCGCCGCCGTGCAAGGGGATGCGCCGACCGGCAACGTACAATTCGTCTCCGGCGCCTCGGTTTTGGGAACCGCCCCGGTCAGCAACGGCTCCGCGCAAATCGTCACCAGCGCCTTAACCGCCGACGGCAATAACGCCGTAACGGCCAATTATTTAGGCGACGCCAACAATCTGCCGGCCAGTTCGGCGAATCTGACCGAGCTGGTGCTGGCGAATACGGCCATTGCGGTCAGCAGTTCGGCTGGCATGGTCACCGCCGGACAGAGCCTGACGCTGACCGCCAATGTTAGCGGCAATTCGCCGACCGGTACGGTGCAGTTTTATCTGAACGGCCAGGCGCTGGGCGCTCCGGTTGCCGTCAGCAACGGCGTGGCGGTATTAACGACCAGTATCGCGGTTACCGGACAAGACACCATCACCGCCAGCTATTCCGGCGATAATTCGAACGCCGCCGCCTCCTCGGCGGGCATTACCGAGACGGTCGCCGCCGCGCAACCGACCCAAACGCCGGCGCTAAGCGCCGGCCAGGAATTATTACTGGCGGCGGCGCTGCTGGCTTTAATGTTGGCTTTATCGCCCAGATCCCTTAAACGCCGGCAAACTGAATTTTGAGTATCGTTAAAACTTTTATAAGGCTGACCGCTATGAAAATTAAATTGATTGTCCCCGCCGTTTTATTATTCCTATCCGCACTATCCCAAGCCGCGCTTGCTTATGACGGGCAAGTTAGCGGCCAGATCAATATGGTGGAAGGGGCGACCGCGGCTAACGGCGGTTTCCCGTTTGTGGTGACGCTGAAAAATTCGCCGACGCTGTGCAACAACGCCAACACCAGCGCTTATTTATTAAGCAGCGACGCTAATTACCGCGTCAATACCTCCATACTGCTCACCGCCAAAAGCCTGGGCAGCACGGTGGTGCTTTCCAGCAACCAGGACGCGAACGGCTATTGCCAGATTATGGCGTTTACGATTCAGTAGCGCTTTAAGAATCTAATATATCAAGATTGGGTGCGACTCTCGGGATCATACGGAAGACGCTCGTGAATCGCCTGCATTGTTGGGCGGAAATTTTCATTGGATATTCTGAAAACCTGTATAGTTAAGTTTTCTTGATTCTTGGATTTAATTTATATGTTGCAAAGACTCTATGTTAATAACTTTAGATGCTTAGTCAATTTTGAGCTAAAAACCAAGGAAATGCCATCATCCTTGATAATCGGTAAAAACGGCGCCGGAAAGTCCACGATTGCGGATGCATTGGAAATCTTTCAGCGCGTGGGGCGCGGCATTCACCGCGTAGGCCAAATTGTTCAGGAAAAAGATTTTGCCTTCAACCGCTCGGAAGCGCCGATGCGCTTTGAAATTGAAGTTTTGCTGTCCGGCAAACTATACCATTACATTCTAGCCCTAGAATTGCCTGAAACATTCCATGAACTGCGCGTTTTTGAAGAAGCGCTTTCAGTTGCCGGTGACACGGTTTTTAGCCGCAAACAAGCGCAAGTAACTGTGCCCAAAAACTCACAATCCGGCATGGAGGCGGCGAAATTTTTCGTCGATTGGCATCTGGTAGCGCTGCCCGTGATACAGGAACGTTCCGAAAAAGACCCCTTGCATATTTTTAAAACCTGGCTGGCCCACACAATCATACTTGCGCCCATTCCTCGTCTGATTACCGGCGTCTCCAGCGGCGAAACCCTGGAGCCTAAACGGGACGGTTCGAATTTGGGCGAATGGCTATCCGGTTTACTCGGTCAATTTCCGGCTGCTTATATGGAAATTTCAAGGTATCTGTCTGAGATGATGCCCGACTTAAGCGAGTACCGCAACGACCCCATAGGCAAAGATGCTAAATGTATGAATGTCTTTTTTGGTGATAAGTCGGCTAATTTCAGCGTTAGTTTTGAGGACTTATCGGACGGAGAAAAGTGTTTTTTTCTGTGCGCGGTAGTTTTGGCCGCCAACAAAGCGTATGGCCCATTGTTTTGTTTTTGGGACGAGCCGGATAACTTTCTTTCCTTGTCGGAAGTAGGGCATTTTACCCAGGAATTACGCCGTGTTTTCCAAAACGGCGGCCAACTCATCGTCAGTTCACATAACGACGAAGCCATACGCAAATTCTCAAACGAAAACACCTGGATTTTGGATAGAAAAAGTCATCTCGAACCAACTCTAATTAAACTGCTGGAAGAAGTTCAGTTGCACGGCGATCTTATCGAAGCGCTGATTTGCGACGATCTGCGCTTATGAGCGTTAATGATTACCTACCGCACCTGCTGGTTCTACCGTAAGATGACGCCAACCGTCAAATCGCTAACGGCTTCGACTTAAACGAAAATATAAATAACCGAGTCATGCAAGTATTACCCGTCGCGGGTGGTTGGGGAAAAGTGTTGGATAAATTCCGTCGCGATCATGCGGCTAAAATGCAAAATAATCAGTTAAGACACATGCTGTTGTTGCTCGATTTCGATGATGAAGTGGATAACCGAAGAAAGCGGATAAACAACGAAATTACGGAACAGATTGCAAACAGGGTTTTTGTATTAGGCGTAAAATCCGAACCCGAAAAGCTTAAAATTGACAGTGGTAAAACCTTTGAGCAAATCGGCGCCACACTTGCGAAGGAATGTATCGATAACTCAAAAGCTTTATGGTCGCATCCACTACTTACTCACAATCAGGCGGAATTAGATCGATTAATCACAATTGTTAAACCATTTTTATTTCGTAAACCTTCAACGACGGATTAAATTTTTAAAAACCTGCCGTTAGCCGGCCACATGGGCTTTTAATTTATTCTACCCCGCGTCCGGCGCGGGAGCTTGACTTACATGTCATATACTATTCGGAAACCAGATATTGACTGGGAGGAACCGGCGGTTCGTAGCTGATCCCTTCTTTGAAATATTGTTTTGGATCCATGCAAATCTCGCGCGCCGCTAGAAATTGCGCGTAATAATTCCGGGAGGCGAAACCGAAAGACGGGCCGTCGTACTCTTTGACGATACGGGTAAAATTCGTTCCGACTTGGCTTTGGGCGCGTTTCATGCCGCCGATGCCATGATTATACGAGGTAACGGCGGTAGGCCAATCGCCCAGTTTGTTATAAGCGTAACTGAGATAACGGGCGGCGGCGTTTGTGGAAATGTAAGGGTCGTTCCGCCATTCGGCGTTTTCATCGCCGGTAGGCATAAAAGTTTTGGCGGCGCCAAGCGTAAACTGCCATAAGCCGACCGCGCCGGCGGAAGATTTCGCCGAAGTTTGAAACGAAGACTCTACATGCGGTAAATAAACCAAATCCTCGGGTAAACCGGCGTTCTGGAAGATTTTCCGAAAATGCGCGTCATAGCGGCCGCTGATTTCCAGGCCGCGTTTGAAACGTTCGCGGGTGCCGCGCTGAGAGCGCAAACGCTCGCCGGCGCCGTTGATAAAACCGACCGGTTTGCCGCTGCTTTGCAGTTTGGCGAGTATATGCTTATCGTTGGCGTTGAGTTCAGCCCCGTATTTTAATTTGTACTCCAGGCTGGTGAGCTGATTCCGCCAGTATTCCCGGCGCAGATTGACGAGCTCCTTCTGTTCGCTGGTCAGGCTTTCGCCGACATAACCCGGCAGTTCCATCACTTCATAAACGACGTCCAAGTGCCGGTCGTCATGAAAAGCCACTTGCGAACGCGCCCATACCGCATAGGTTTTACGCCAAAAATCCACGGCCGGCTCCAGCTCCGGAGGTTTTGGAAATACGCCGACATAACCGCTATAAACCGGTTGGCCGCTATAAGCAGGTTGTTTGGCGTCATGCGGAGTAATTGTGTTGCCGGAACGTTTCTGCAAATCATACTGTTTGCCGGCAAGATTATCTTTTTTTAAAGGCGCGTTGCTGCAAGCATTCAGCATTACCAGCATCACAACCATAAGCGGAAAACGCAAGTCGATTCGATTCATGATAGCGTCAAATGTCAATAATTGGAGCGTTTTAAACACCGGCCCGGCTCCGAACGAATGCCGTTAAGTTATGGATTAACCGTTCATGGTTCGACAGGCTCATCACGAACGGATTAACTAAACGGCATTGGCTCCGAGCCGGACATCTTAAATTTTATTGTCAACAGTATATCCCAATACTCTGATAATACGATTATAATTTCAATCGAGGAATTTGTAAGCAAACTTTTGCTTAGCAGATTACAATTTTCAAAAATTTAAACCGGTTTGCTCATGACGCCTCCTTTGATTCGGCCTGCTCAGTTAAGCGATCTTGATGATTTGGCGGCATTGGAAAATGCCTGCTTCAGCTGCGACAGACTCAGCCGGCGCAGTTTCCGGCATTGGCTAAGCGTGGAGCATTGGGGGCTGCTGGTGGCCGAGCAGGGGCGGACATTATGCGGTTATATCCTGATTATCGATCGTCCCGGCACCCGGCTGGCGCGGATTTATTCACTGGCGGTGGCGCCGGAGTTCCGCGGCCTGGGCATCGCTAAATCCTTGCTGTTGGCCGGCGAACAGGCCGCGCTGGCGGACGGGCGGTTTTATTTACGCCTGGAAGTTGGCGTCGATAACGCCCCGGCTATCAAGCTTTATGACGCGCTGGGTTTTCAACGCTTCGGCATCCACCGGGATTATTATCAGGATCACACGGACGCGATACGCTTACAAAAACGCATCCGTCACTATTCCGGCCAATCTCAGCAGCGTCCGGTGCGCTGGTTACGGCAAACCACGCCTTTTACCTGCGGCCCGGCGGCGTTAATGATGGCTATGCACGCGCTGGATAGCGCTTATTCGCCCTCCCAGGAAGAAGAAATTAATTTATGGCGGGAGGCGACGACTATTTTTATGACCTCCGGCCATGGCGGCTGCCATCCGCTCGGTTTGGCGCTGTCCGCGAAACGGCGGCGGTTTGCCGTAGAGGTTTGGATTAATCAAGCCGGCCCTTTGTTTGTCGATAGCGTGCGCAACGAAGAAAAAAAACAAGTCGTGAGTCTGGTGGATACGTGTTTTAAACGCGAAGCCGAAGCGGAAAACATCAAGCTAAATTACGCCAATATCACCCAGAACGAATTGATCGCCGCGTTTAAGGACGGCGCCATTCCCTTGTTGCTGATCAGCACGTTTGCGATGGACAGGAAAAAAACGCCGCATTGGCTGGTAATGAGCGGCTTTGATGACGACTGTATTTATATGCACGACTCCGACCCGGAAGAGGGCTTGCAGAACGAACTGGATTGCCAGTTTATTCCGGTCGCTAAAGAGGAATTGGATCGCATGAGTTGTTTCGGCAAGTCCCGGCTGCGTACCGCCGTGATAATTCGCGCGTTAAGCGAGTGAGATCAATCGATCAAACAGAGACGATTTTAAAAAAACTTATTTAAGACGATAGATAGCGCCACGCGGCATTGTTTCCTATTAAGAAACAAGCCATGCATTATATTGGGTATTGTAAAAATTATTGAAAGGTTTATAGTTTAACCGTACTCATAACTCGGCTGAATTCAGCCCAGGTGGCGAAATGAACAAATCGATTATCCGTTTTAAAGAAGTTATAATTACTTTATTATTACTTGCCAGCTTGCTGGTTTTTATACCCGGCGAGCTGTTGATCTCCATAATCCTGTTCGGCCTAGTGATGCGCGGCTCTTTGACATTAATCCGCATGGCCACGGAGCATGACTTGAAAGCTAAAAAAATCAAAGGCTTCGACGCCTGAAATCTTTTTAACCTCAACCCGGCCCACTTTCCTCAAAGGGAATTGGGCCGGTCCAGGCTACAAAAATTAATTGTAACTATTCAACTCATATTAAGCTAGCGTCAGATCTTTCTGTATCAAGCAAGCTATCGATTTCCGCCTTGCTTTTATCGGGCCAGTCACGTTGAGAAGTTATGCTGTCGAGTAACTGCAATAATCCGGAAGTAGTTTCGTATTCCGGGAGAGGTGGAGTTTCGTATAAAACGATCAATCTGACTTTCTCCACGGAAATATCGGTAGGCAATTTTGCATGTATTTCTCCTTCGACAATAGCTGTTTCCAATTCTATTGCTTGCATAAATAGCTCACTTGGGTTTAGGAAAATGGCTGTATAAGCATTACACCATCAATAGATCATCAAGACTAGCGTTTCAAGTATATTTTTTTAATCATACCTAAATCGAAATC
>JBEKBU010000064.1:0-16621 GCA_050015235.1 Methylomonas sp.
GCGATTGGATAGCCCGACCATAGACACCATAGCCAAGACGGACTAAGTTGCCTGCTCGCACCAAATTACGCAGCGCCCGTAGAACTTGGTCTTCACCGCCGAGGTCAGAAAATTCGCGAGGCAGGAAAACGTCCTCCTGCTTATCTGCAATTCTGGCCTCAATTCTTTCTCGTAATGTTTTCTGACGACGCATAATTTTGTTGCTTTGCAAAAACCCGACATTTAGGTTAAACAAAAACCCGACAAACTTCAAGTTGAATTTGCTCATGCTGCCAAATTGATAACGAGACAAATCAAAACAGCTTGATTTTGGGAGCCTTTTACCCCGATGCAAGAACAATCGCCCGTTTAAAATAGCTGTTCAATATTTTGAATACTTTTAAAAATGAAGCTTGTTCTTGGTGATGATGATTATCTTTTATCGAAAAATCAAACATCACAAATCCATTGTGATTTTCATCAACTGGTCAACGCTCACATGCTCATCATGGGCAAAACGGGTATGGGTAAAACCACGTTTCTTCGGAGAGCAATACAGCAAATCAGTCGATTTTCACCGGCGCCACGTATCCACATTATGGATGTGCATGGCGACATCGATCTCAAAGAAGCTTCATCGATCCGGTTTTCGGAATCCACTGAATACGGGCTGAATCCGTTTGTTGTCAGTGCAGATCAACATTTCGGCGGAGTCAGAAAACGCGTACAGGATTTTATCACCACCATTAATGGTCGTCAGCCTATAGGATCAAGACAGGAGGCGGTGATGCGGCAATTGATTACCGATCTTTACGCTGCAAACGGGTTTTTTGCGGACAACTATAAATCATGGGTGCTGGAGGACGGTTATCAGCGTAAACATCCCAAACGCTATCCAACCATGGACGATGCCTGCCGTTATGCGTTCGGAAAACTTAAGCAGTTGATCATTGGCAGCGACACAAAATCGGGTAGAGCGCTCGAAGAGCTAAACAAGGTCACCTCCAAGCTATACAAGATTGCCAAACAACTCAGTCATCCGGATGCAGAACCCGATGGCGGTTTAACCGAAAAAGCTTTGGAATTGCGTGCTAATGCCCTGCGTTCGTACAAAGAGTACATCGAGAATCTTAAAACCGGCAGAGAACTGGAAGATTTTATCAAGTACGAGTCAAAAGAAGTATTGAAGTCGGTTGTTGAACGCTTCGAAAATCTAAAGGCCAGCGGCATATTCAAAAGTCAAACCGCACCGTTTGATCCTGCTAACCCAATCTGGCGCTACGACATCACAGCTTTGCGTGAGGATGAAAAACGACTGTTTGTCGAATTTAGATTGCAGGAGCTGTTCTCAGCAGCATTGGAAAAAGGGCCGGTATGTCGGGAAACAGAGGGATTGTTACGCGATATCCTGATCATAGATGAGGCGCATTTGTTCTTCCGCGACGACCAAAACAACATTCTTAACACCATTGCAAAAGAAGGTCGTAAATTTGGTTTAGGCTTAGTTTGCTCCAGTCAGTCTCCAACCCACTTTTCAGAAGATTTTTTTAGCAATGTGGCTACCAAAATTGTACTCGGTGTTGACCAGATGTATTGGGATAATCTGGTGCGGAAAATGAAAATAGAATCGAAAGCTTTGCAATACGTCAAACCTTTCCACGTCATCGGCGTACAAATGAGTAACAAGGGGGAAACCCGATCTCGATTTACCATGGTCAGGGTTTCTAATAAGCAAACAGCCGCAACCTAAATATGGATATATGAACAACATTTTGGACATTCAAATAGAAAACGAATTAACAAAACACAACGCCGATTTTACCGAATGGCATTTAGTGCTGAGTCAATACGCCAAAACAATGGGGAAAAATTCAGATTTTGCAGAAGCATGGCGAGATTGTTATGACGATGGATTAACACCGGCAGAGGCCTGCAATTTCGTATGGTTCAAAGATGCAACAGGGGATTGATATTGGAAACAGGATTGAACGTTGCGTAAGCCATGATCAAGAAAATTGCGTCTAAATTATTCGGAAAAAAGCAAACACAGCTGCCGTTGGAAAACGATGTTTCTGAGGTTTTCGATGAAGAGGCCTTGGAAGAATATTTCTACCGATTGCCGGGTTTTCCACAAGGCATACCTGTTATTCCGGTTGAAATACTGATCCGAAAAAACGAAGAAATGATCAAGCAGATTATTTTGGCCAGAGGCATGGCCGGAGCGCACAATAAACAGGAAGTCGAGGCCAAGGTTTTGTCGCCGATACGGCATCTGGCCGAAATGACGCATCTATTGCCGGCGTCTGAAAAAACACACTTCAAATTGCCTGGCGGCTTATTCGCATTTTGTTTGGAAGTATCTCTCAGCTCGATCCGATACGCGGAGCGTCGGATACTGACCCGTGCCACGCCTGAGATTCGTAAGGAATACGAAGTATTATGGGCTCACGCCGCTTTTCTGAATGGCTTATTTAGCGAGGCGATTACGGCTATTTCGAAAATATCGGTGTACGCAGAAGATGTCGGTTTCGAATGGCATCCAGGCACAGAGTCGCTCTATGCATGGCTGCGCCGGAATAATCTAAAGCGCTACCACATTCGTTGGAGTGTAAAAGAAGATCGCTCAATGATCTATATCCTGGCAGGGAAGGCCATCAATACTCAACAGGCTGAAATTCTGGCGCAGGGCGAGAAGGCAATATACAAAACACTGTTGGCAGCGCTTCACGACCAGACCGACTTTGCCAATCCCTTAGCCAAAATCAACGATCAGGTGAAATACAAAATCATGGAGCGGGATGAGTGGAGTCACGCTGGGCGCTACGGAAAACCCTTGGCGGGTATGCACCTTGAGCCTTGGTTGATCGACGCCATGCGGCTTTTGCTGAATAAAAAACGTTGGGCGCCGAATGAAGATAATGGTCGAGTCTGGCATGGGCAGGACGGGGTGTTTCTAGTCTGGCCTTTGGCGGCTAGTGACATGCAATACCAGCTAAAAGAGTCTGAATGTCCCTTTTCCCCCAGTACCCAGGAGATTTTAGCGGAAATTATGTTGGATGCTGGGATTATTGAAAGCAATAACGGTCTGAATGGATATTTGTTCGATATAGCGGTCCCGGTTGCTGACAATGAAGAAAAAAAGCCTATTGTGGCGCTTAAATTAGCCCGGTATGAGATCTTGTTCGTCAAAAACCCGGTCAAACCATTACCCGTCAATTTATTGATCGAAGTCATGGATGATGAGGAAAATAAAGCTGGCACAGAAGAAACTCCGTCAATAACTCCAGATCATGTATCTGTCCAATTGAATAAGCTTTATACCCAAAACGACATAAATATTGCCTCCATAGCTGTAAAGAATCCTGAATTACAGGACGATGATTTCGGCCAAGACCCACCATCACAAACTGGGAGGGCGGCAGAATCCATTAGGAATTCACAGAAAACCGATTTCGAACCTGTCGACATGGATATCCTGTTCGGGAAAAAAGCTGATCCAGAGGTCATGCCTAAAGGCATTCAGAATAAACCAACCGTTATCGAAGATGAACCCGAACTTGAGGCGCTATCCAGTATTGAGCCATTTTCATTACACGCCAATCAATACGACGATGATTATGCAGCCGATTACCATCTTCCTGAAGATGTCGGAAACCACAGCGATGCAGTACTGATCAATAACGATTCAAACCATATACAAAAACTGGGTGATAACGATCAATCCGGAAGAACTGTGTTGATACTGAACCGTTTGAAAAAGTTGTCGACTGAATTCCTTGAAAAAAGACCTGGCGGCATGACAAAAGTGATAGGAGCAGGGCTCAAAAATACCAAATTGGAACTAAATGATTGCGTATCCGTGTTGAAAGCAGCCGGTTTACTGGAACTGATCGATGGTTACGAAACCGGATTGGATAGCACAGGAAAACCAAAGTCAAGGTATTTTCTGGTCAAGGCGGATTTGTTGGATGGCAAATAATCATTACGATCCCTACATCCGAAAACCTTACGAGCTGTATATTGCCGGCGCATGGTTTGCTGCTACGGCAACCACCTTGACGGCTTACATCGTACTTCCCGGCGGGAACACCATGCTGATTCCCTGGGTGTGTTTTGGCTTTTTGACCTTGCAGTCGGCTGCTAGAAGCTTTGGTTTATTTGGGCGCGGCAAACTGGGCGCAATGCTGACCTTTATGGATGTCGGCAAACTGTTAAAACTCAGCAAGCCGGCCATGATGTGGTTTGGTTGGGGGTTCGATTGGACGCCTACTCATACCCAGCGAGCGGTCGATTATATGCTATCGAATGTCAAATTAAACCATGACAATGAACATCCGGGTAGTCCATGGATACATGGACTCAACATGGGTAAGGAAAAGGATATCAATGTGCCTCTCAAATCGCTGGAAGGTCATACCATCATGTTTGGCACCACCGGTGCCGGAAAAACCCGCGCTTACGAAGTGATGGTCACGCAAGCCATTCATCGCGGCGATACCGTCATTATGCTCGACCCCAAAGGGGATAAGGAATTGCGGGATCGCATGGAACTCGAATGTAAGCGAGCGGGTCGGGATGACGCTTTTCTGTTCTTTCACCCGGCATTTCCTAGAACATCCATCCGCCTCGATCCCATGCGCAATTTTACTCGGACAACTGAAATTGCCTCGCGAATAGCGGCTTTGCTGCCTTCCCAAACAGGCGGATCCGATGCGTTTACTGCGTTTGCGTTTCGGACGCTCAACTTGGTCGCCCAAGGTCTGATTGAAACCGGAAAACGGCCATCCATTAAGCAATTACGTTATTACATTGAAGGTGGTGCCGAATCCTTATTGGTGAAAGCGATTCAAGCCCATGCGGATCGGGTAGATCCAGACTGGAAAACCAGCGCCGAACCTTTTTTTGAAAAGGCTAAATCCGGGAAAGCTAAAAAAATGGAAAGCATTACCAATCCGGATTGGTTGGCTATCGTGGAATGGTACAGAACCACCTGGAGCAATGGCCCGAATGGGTCGGAGGGCATTGATGGCTTGCTCTCACTGGTCGAACACAACCGTATGCACTTTTCAAAGATGATCGCTTCGCTGATTCCGGTGTTGAACATGCTCACCTCCGGTGAATTAGGCGAACTATTATCGCCAAACGAAGCGGACTCCAGTGATCACCGACCTATCCTTGATACCTCAAATATCATTGCCGGCAAGCATGTGCTTTACGTGGGGCTCGATTCCTTATCGGACTCGATAGTTTCGTCGGCCATTGGCTCAATCATCTTGGCTGATTTTGCATCGGTTGCCGGGATGATTTACAACAGCGGCAATAAACCAGGGCGTATTTCCATGTTTGTTGATGAGGCGGCCGAGGTGGTCAATTTGCCTTTCATCCAAATTCTCAACAAAGGACGCGGCGCTGGCTTCCAGGTTGTCATGGCCACGCAAACGTTGCCGGATATTGTCGCCAGGCTGGGTGACGAAGCGCGGGCCAGGCAAGTGGTTGGTAACTGCAACAACCTGATCACTTTGCGGATTAAAGACGGCGAAACCCAGAAGTTTGTAGTTGAAACCTTTGGGCAAACCTGGATCAAGACGGTCCAGCAGAATATGTCCAGTGGAGTTAATACCTCCGAAAATATTGTGAATTATTCCGGCAACAATGGACAGTCATTATCGTTTGGCGAGCACGATCTATTTCCGCAACACTTGCTCGGGCATTTACCGAATTTCCATTACATCGCATCAATTGCCGGCGGGCGTGTCATTAAAGGGCGGCTGCCCATTATCACGCATTAGATATTTGGTCATGTCGTATCAACAGATTGGCTATTATAAGAAGCTGAAATTGGCAAGGATGATGGACTAAACTGCATGGGTAAACATTTTCTGATTTGGCTGATGATATTGTTTTTTACGCCGCTGTTGTTTCCAATGGTGTTAGGCCCAGAGACTTTGAAGGGTTTTATCAACAAAGATTACAATGCCGCCATCATGATTTTTGGCGGGAAAGAATTGATCAATCAGGATCTGATTGCGATGTATCGAAAAAACTTGATTGTCGTTGCCGCAGTCGCGAATGAATTTAGAGATCGGCATGACGCTTCGGCCAAATTCAGAAATAGTGGTGATCCTTTTGGTGAAACCATTGCCGATATTCCGGGGGATTGGTCGGAATCGGTAAAACTGGAAGCGTACAACTTAGCGCTTCGTGTCGTGATTTTGTCGAAGTGGGCTGTCTGGTTATTGATCCCTATGATAATGGGTTTCATTGCTGGCGTTTTAGGGCGTAGATTGAAATCGGAAACTTTTAGCCCACCCGTTCCCCCGATCTACAATACTGCGACACACTTGCTGCTGGCGCTAACAAGCATGTTGCTACTATGGTTGATGTGTCCTGTCCCAATTCCGCTGTCGATCATTCCAACTATTGATGTTCTGTTCAGCGTGTTTATTAGTCTGGCAGTTGCTAATTACCCAAAGTATTAATTGAAAAATATCTTTTTACTAGCTCATCAACTTTTAGTATTAATGATGAAAAAATATTTCTCGGAAACCAGTCAAAATTGATTGCCTATTTTGAAATCGTCCGCCTTGCTCGCTAATAATTGAAATTGATGAGTTTTGTTTTTATGAAAAATCTTTTGACACGCATCGTGCAGTAATTTGCTTCATCGGTTGAATTTCACCTCTATCAGGCATTAACTTGAAAGTATAGGCTTCTTCTTCGTTATAAGAATAAATTCCTCCCATATGAGCGTTTAAAAAACCACCTTCAGTGTCTACCCAGTCACCTGCATTTCCGACCATGTCCATCAATCCAAAAGGACTTTCACCTTTAGGGTAGGCATTTACAGGTTTTAATTCCATAGGTTTCCCGATCTGAACCGGGAGACCGGCCGAACCTTTTTCAGAATCCCATTTGTTACCCCATGGATAAAGTCGTCCATCCGCACCACGAGCAGCCAGTTCCCATTCTGTTGCTGTTGTAATCGAAAGACCACGCATATCGCAGAATTTTTGGGCTTCGGTTTTAGACAAAGGAGCCGGGCAATCAGGACAAGGTGTTTTTGCCCATGGTAATAAAGGCACCGACTCATTATCGGGTTTTCGAGCTGCACGATCTTCGGTTTGCATAATTGCAAACGCATGATTTAAATCACCAAGTAACCCAGGAAGTTGCTTTAATCCAACGGATTCAGTAGCAGAAGCATTGTTCATCTCTGAAAGCAAAACAGATTCATGGATTTCAATTTTACCTTCAGAAAGCCAGCGTTTTACTTGTGGTAAATATTGTGCGACAGTTGGTGGAAATAAGTCGATCCAAAAGCCTTTTAAGTTTTCAGTTTCTTTTCTGTCTGCTCCCGATAACCAACGAATGGGAGGTATAAACGCCATATTTGGGTGTTTGGCAATTTGATCATTAGAAGGTAATATCCAGAGCATTTGTTTCTGCTGCAAGTCCCATGATGGACTTCTAACCACATGATAGTGTAATTTTCGAGGAAGCCCATCTTTGAAATTTCCCTCAATTGTGAAAAGTAAATTCACTTCTGGTAACCGAAGCCGTAAAAGACCGGAGCTTTGAATGTTTCTTTTCTCAAGGATAGTTTCATCGTTTATATCAGGAAACTCAGACTTAACCACTAAATTAGGTTGATCTAAAACATTTTGTAGATCACTGACTTGGATTTCCATGATGAAATGGTTATGAGTATACCAGCCGATGAAAATTAGCATCAGCGCCAAAATTGCCCCACTAGCAATAAATAAAGATTTTAATATCGTGTGGGTTCTTGCATGAGATTGAATTGCCGAAATTCCTTTGTTCTCAAGTTTGATTGGTTCTCCTGAAAACCAGCATTCAACAGTTTGTGATGCTACTAGTTTAGGTTTTGCCAAAATTCGTTTGGTATCGACGAAGATTTCCAAAAAATCTGTTATTGCTTGATTTTGAGATTTTGATAATGTTTCAGCCAAAGCCAAAGAAAGGCGGCTACCTTCCGTGGTGTATTCGATAGCTGATTCCTCTATACTTGAGCCAAATATTATGAACCAAGCTTCTGGACGTAAACTCTGCGCCGTTTTTTTAAGAGCAGCAGCATGGCAGGTATCTATCACTAGCAAGACATTGCCAGAGTAAAAGCTCAGTAGTAATTGAAATAACTCAGTACCGCTGAATGATTTTGTATTTCCGTCTTCCAGAACTGCTGTTTCATATTCGCCATCCTGAAGCCAGCCATGTCCAAAGACATAAATTAACGAAAACTCTTTGGTATGACCGTCTAATTCGGTCAAATCACGAAGGTGACGTAGAGCCACATCTTCCTTGAAAAACGGTGAGAAAGCACCCGAAATAATTGACGCAGTCTTTTCTGCACTTTTCAATGGAATTAAGCCAAAACTGCTTGGAGTGTCACCGGCTAATTCAAGAAAGATTGCGTTTTGTATCAGATCCATAGCTTACCAACGAAAGAACTCTCGCAATCCAGATTGATTTCCTTGGTTTTGGGTCAGCGTCGGAGTTGAAGCAATTAATTTTTGCAATAAGATGGGGGTGGCTGCCCCTAAGTGAAAGCATAGTAAGGCACTCGCCGTTCCTGCAAGATAAAGTACTGGCATTAAGGCGCCAAATCCAACCATACCCAATGTTGTGAACCAATAAATGGCTCCAGTTTTAAATTTTTCAAAATCTTTTGGCCTACGAGCCAAGCTGTACCAATGCAAAAGCTCACAAGCCACCCCGCCTAGGGCTCCAAGTGCAGCTTGTTGCCAAAGTTGACTGATTTCCATTTAATCGCTCCAAAATTCAAGCTCATGATTAGTCTATGTTAGCAGTTATCTTAAAATTTACGTTGGTTGAATGAAGGAACGAGACCGTTTCATTTTTTGATGTTAATCAGAGCTGCGCTGTGGTAATTTTCAAGTGATGTGCGTTCACGGTGTAGCATTTAGCGTAACAAATAAAAAAATCACATAAAAAGTCTATATTTTTCAATATTAATACACTGCTGCATCATGGGAGTGTGTTGCGTTAATTCGGCTTTCAGGCTTGAGCGCTCTGGATCGGATTTCATAATCAGGTTATTGATGAAAATCAATTATTTTTATGTCTGTTAACAACCAAAAGGTTGATGATTATGCCCCAATTAACCTAGCGCGCCTGTTCGCAAGGTTTCAGGCGCCGCCGGCTTGCAAAAACGCCAATACCTCGGTTATATGGTTTTTGACTTGCACTTTGCGCCATTCTTTTATCAATACGCCTGCTTCGTCTATCACGAAAGTGCTGCGTTCTATACCGCGCACCTGCTTGCCATACATGTTTTTCATTTTGATAACGGCAAATAGTTCGCAGAGCGCTTCATCGGGGTCGGCTAGCAAATCGAAAGGGAAGCCTTGTTTAGCTTTGAAAGATTCGTGCATTTTTAGGCTGTCGCGGGAAACGCCTAAAATCTCGGTATTCAGCGCCTGAAATTGCGAAAAATTATCGCGAAAGGCCATGCCTTCCTGCGTACAGCCCGGCGTGTGGTCTTTGGGATAAAAATATAGGGCCAGTTTTCGGCCTTTAAAATCGGATAAATTAATTGTTTTACCGCCCGTGGACTGGGCTTGAAAATCCGGAACGGGTTGGCCTATAGAGAGTGTAGTCATAAAATTAACGTTTTACAGGTTCTAGGATGGCGTCTATATTCAGGTTGTCGCAAAAATCCAGAAACTCCTCGCGCAAGGATAATATCCGCACATGGGCCGGCACCAGCAAAATAAAGCGGCTGGAAAACACTTTATTATTGAAAAAAGCCGCTTGTTGACGGCTGGCGTGGATTTCCTCAATGACTATACCGCGTTCATTCAAAAATGAGGTAATCGTGAACAGCAGGTCTTTTTTATCCATGGAAATCGTTTCCAGCGTATATGGCACGCCGTATTGCCTGCTCTCTTCGGTTTCCGGACGCAGATAGCTGATCTGCATCAGCAGACGTTTGGCGATAGCATCCAGCATGCCTTCAAGCTTGGCGATGTAATTCCAGTTGCCGTCTATCAGTATGTACAAGCCGGTTAAATGCGTCAGGCTAGACGAGCGCATTTCCAAGACATTACATTGGCAGGCATTTACCGCGGACAGGAATTCGACAATAAAGTCATTGGCGTTGTTACCTAAAACCGTAATCGCTAATTGCATGTTGAAAAGCCTGTCAGTTATCCATAAAATGTTTACGGCCTGGTTCAATGCCCCGCCATTAAAACTCGATGCTCATCATATACCGAAATCAGACGATTCCGGAAGATTAATTATAATTTGTAAGCGCTCGGCGTTTCACTAAATTTTCAAAACCACGCCGATAGCAAACGAGGTTTGTAGTATACAAATCATCAATCGGCATCGCAATCGATAGCGGTAATCGCGGCGTGCTCGTCAAAATGCACCGTCAGTTTTTTACCCGCCCGCGCTTTTGATAACAATTCGGCGTCAATATTAAATGTTACGCTCAATTGCTGATCGGTTACCGGTTCGGCAGGCTTGGGTTTTATGCCGGCGTTCAGCCAGGACAGATAGACAGTCCATAGTAGCCAGGCTATGGCGATAAGCACAATAATTTCGCCGTATAAGCCGAGCATTTCCAACAAGGTTTTATAGCCGCCGAACCAGCGGATTTCATCCGAAAGATTTTTTACGCCTAACAACCAGCCGCCAAGCGTGAATAAAGGCAATAAAAAATACAACCATAATCCCCAGCTCAGCACGGATAAAAACCAGGAGCCGCATCTCTGCCTTATACTTTGCAAATGAGGTTGATTAATTATGATATCTTTCATTTCCGCCGCAAACCACGATCCAGAGTAACCCAAACAGCCCGCTGTCCGCGCTTTTTCCGTAACGCTTTTATACAGCCGTTTACGGTGGTGCCGACATTAATCAGCCAATACACAATCGGATACCAAATCATCCAGTAGTAGTGTTTGGCGCCGCCGCCAGTCCGATTTTCATAACGGGAGTCGATCAGCAAACTCACCGCGAACTGAATTAGGCAAGTTACGCAAAGCAACATACTGGTCCAGCGTGGCGATAAATCCTCCAGCGCTTCTTGGGCCTGATTCGCGCTTATCCATTGCAACGGCGCGGCCAAAATGATAGCCAACACTAAAAATGCCCAGCACAGGCTGATACAACATTCCAGATACAACGGCCACATGCCGCGCGAGCGCCAGCGGAATAAAGGCTTGAAATAGCGCATCAGAACTTCGACCCCACCTTGCGCCCAGCGGGTACGCTGCTTCCATAAGCCGTTCAGAGTTTCCGGCATCAACACCCAGCACAAAGCATTTGGCTCGAAACGGATAATCCAGCCGGCCAATTGTAATTTCCAGCTAATATCAATGTCTTCCGTTACCATATCCGGACTCCAGTAACCGACTTCATGTAATGCGGTCTTACGAAAGCCGGCGATCACTCCGGAAATGGTAAAAACTCGGCCGTATGCGCGCTGGGCGCGCTTAATCATGCCCACTATGGCGGAAAATTCGCCGACTTGAATTTTACCCAGCAATGTGGAGCGGTTACGAATTCTGGGATTGCCGGTAACGGCGCCGACCCGCGGATTATCGAGGAAATGCCTGACTATCCAGGCAGTGGCGGTCGGCGCCAACAAAGCGTCGCCGTCAATGCCGATTAAAATTTCGCTGTTAGCCAGCAAAGCGGCGGTTCGCAAACCAACCGCCTTGCCTTGATTTCTTGCCAGATTCACCACCCGGATTTGCGGATGCAGGTCAGCCAATTCGTGGAGAATCTCTAAGGTGTTGTCCTTGCTGCCATCGTTAATGGCGATGATCTCATAATTAGGGTATTGCTGATGTAAAAGATATTCGATCGTTTCCCGGATATTTTCCCCTTCGTTAAAACAGGGAATCAATATGGAAACGGCCGGATAGGCCGATAAAGCCGGAGCATCGGCATACGTCGACGCGTTACCGGCTATACGCTCCCACCGCCAGTAGTAAATAATGCCTCCTAACATCCATACATAAGCCATCAGCAATGGATAATAAAACAAAAATCTAGACAGGAATTCGTCTGCTTGCAGCCATGGTAATTCTTCCAGCCGCTCTTGGAACATCAGCCGCCAATCGATTAACTGTTGCACCCAGGGTAAAGCGATGATTTTATCCATTTGTTATCATTAATCTTTTTTATTGACCGGAAAAAAACGTTTCAGCTCTTCCAGCCTTGGCTGATCGTGATAGACATTATCCGGATAATAGCCGATATGTTTAGCGCCATGCAGCTTCAATAATTGAAATTGTTCAATAAACGTCTGCATGGGTATATCCTGATGATTTTCCCAATCCACGGTTTGTAATTCGAACAGCATTTTATCCAGCCCATGCGGATACGAAGCGGTTTTTTCCACCAATTCAGTCAACCATTTTTTAGGGTTTTCCGCTTTTTCCATAAACGGCATGGCTTCAATGGCCACAAAATCATAATGTTTCATAAAAGCAGGGAAAGACTGGGCGTACCACTCTTCGCTGTATGGTTTTAATAATGGCAAAGCATAAAAGTTGCGGGCGGTTTTAATATAAGGCCGGTAATAGCGGACTATGTCGGCCAGATAATCGGTAAATTGCCCAATCAGCTCGGTTTTATGCTGAGCCCAGCGCAGCCGCAACGTACTGCTGGAATGAATTAGTTCAAAATCCTGCGGTAAATTCCATACCGTGTGGCTAAATTCCATTGCTAACGGAGACACATCCTCGTAATCGGATAAAATGCCGTCATCGTGAAATAATACGCCATTGATTTCACAATATTTCGCCAAATCTTCATAAATTTCTCCCACGTATTGCCGCGCTTCTGGATTAAATGGCGATAAACGCGTATATACATGCCGGGCGATTTGCGGCTCGCCGTCACGCCATTCCTTCACATACCATTTAAGCGGGACGTCGGCTTTGTAAGCCATGATGGGCAGCCAGGCAAACACTTTAACGGCGGCCCGGGTTCGTAGCTGTAGCGCGACATGGTTGAACATATCCCGCCTAACCGGCAAATGCCGGTTAGGGAAATACAATTGATCGGCGTTCCCATCGCCATCCGGGTCCGAATAGGCCTGTAAAAACACCGTATTGGCGCCGCTGGCCTTAATTCTTTCCACCAGTGCGGTTAAATTACGTTCGGTCTGATCCTCGTCTTCGTCGTAGATATAATCCATATCCACATGAGCAACCCGCAACTCCTGCCCGGCTCTTTGCCGCTTGACTATCATCGCAAATCTCTCGGCATTTGGGTCGTCTGCGATCATCATCCGCTTCATAACATTGAGATCGGCCAGCGTATTGACGCCGTCGTTCAACCCCATCGTTAAATGGATGCCGGCCAATTTTGCCGCCTCCAACGCTATGGCGTTATATTCGCCATAGGGCCAGACGATCACGCGCGGACGCGTACCGGTAAGTTGAAACATGTGTTCGGAGCTTTTGGCGATTTCCTGAAAAATTCGCTTGCGGTAACTTTCATCATTTTCATATTCGTCATATTCGGCGCTATATAAACGGGAGGTGACCGCGCTTCCTTCATTCCCCTGCGGATTAACCGGAATACTATGATGCAGATCGTGGGTGTGCGAAGCGATTTCTACCAAACCGGAATCCAGCGCTTCGCGAATTTGCGCCGCCGTCATCAGCGGCTTTGTGCCCGGCACATTTTGCTGTTCCAACCAACTGCTTACTACCGCTAATGTCGCGGGATATTTGAATTTTTTTAATAAAGGCAAAACCCTGGTATAGAAACTTTGATAGCCGTCGTCAAACGTCAATACGACCGCCTTACCGGGCAAAGGCTTCAGTCCGGACCGCGCATCCAGTAAATCCTGAATGCCGATGACATGATAGCCGTTGTTTTTAATCCAGATGAAATGTTGTTCCAGATGCTCTTTGTTTACGGCAATACGGTCAAAGGGCGGCGATCTCTCTTCTTCTTCCAGAATGTCATGATAATTTAATACGATAAAACTTGGATTTAAATCCGCCGCCGAAATTGGCTGTAAAAAGAACAAACATAAGAATATAAAAACAAAACGCCGCATATTGACTTTATTAATCGGGAAAGAATGCAAAACTGCTGATTTCAGTTTGTTAGGAATACCTGAATCGGTTAAACAATTTTAACTGAAACATCAAAGGTTAATCAGGTTTTATTTACTCGTTTGCCCGCCATGATGCAAATCCGCCGCATTCCTGCAAACCAGTCAACTAAATTTTAGCAATATTCTTTCCTTGTGCTAATTTTTACTGACGCGACATCCGAACTAGACGTTTTTGCAACACTGCTATACTTAAATTTAGTTGAATTTTAACCAGGCGTTCCAGACTAGGTTGCGTAAGAAGTGAAACAACATATTATGTTCTACCGCTGTTTTTCGCTGAGTTTGTGACCAATTTAGCAAACATATTTATACAAATTCCTTGTATGCCCTGTATCGCTTTAGAAAATATGAGAGCCTTTTAGTATGGAATTGTTGAAGCGCCAACATACCGGTACGACTATCGTTGAATTGATGATAGTAGTGGCGATTGCCGCTATTTTTACTGCGTTCGCGCTTCCTTCCTTTCAAAACATGATAAGGCTGAATAACGTGAGCGCGGAACTCAATAATTTAATGGCGGATTTACAACTCGCACGCGTCGAAGCGGTCAAGCATGGCCAATCGATACAGGTGTGCTCGGTGGACGACACTTATTTAAGCTGTAATAACGGCAGCGCCACGCCATGCAACGGCAACGCCTATGACTGGTCTTGCGGCTGGATTTCGTATTACTGTAGCGGATCGGCATGCGGCGGCCCAACTTCTACCAATGAATTACGGGTGCGTACCGACGCCACGGTCACCAAATTACCGGCTCCCGCAACCCGAACGCTCAGCTCCGGTAACGCCTTGGTTAGCACGGGGTTAACCTCGGGGAGCAACGGCCTGTCTTGCGTCACTTTCAGTAATTTCGGGTTTGCGGTCAACATTAGCGGTTGCGGAGCTAGTCCCGGCGCCATTACCGATACGGCGTCCGGCGGGGGGTATTCAAGTACCCTGTGCGTTTCGGCTATAGGCAATTTAACGATAATAACCGGAGGCAATTCGACATGCCCTTAAAATCTTCGCAATTACAACTCGGGTTTACGCTGCTGGAAGTGTTGGTGTCTTTAATCGTGATGGCGGTCGGATTACTCGGCGTCGCCAGCCTTCAGGTAGTGGCGATCAACAATACCAGTATCGCCAGAAATAGAACCCTGGCCGCTCTGCAGGTAAACTCGCTGGCGTCCATGATGCACGCGAATTCCGCTTACTGGCAATCGGCGACTAGCGGGCCGCCTTCCTCTTTTACGGTAACATTGAGCGGATCAACGGTGACTATTAATAACTCGACGCTTAATACGGCGGCGAATTGTTTAAATACTTCTTGTTCCGCATCCGGCATGGCCGCCTACGATGTGCAGCAATGGGGCGCCAATCTTAGCGCCCTGCCGGGCGGCAGCGGTTTGGTTAGCTGTGTAGCCGCGACGACCGGAGGATCGGGAAACACGCCGGCCATTTGCACTATCAACGTCAGTTGGAGCGAGAGCAACGTCGCTTTAGATAGCGCAATTAACACAACCAACACCAGTTCGTCATTTGCCGTCGGCCAGAGCTCCACGCAAACCTTCAGCCTGATAGTGCAGCCATGAACGGAACGCTTAAATCCGGCCGTTATTCGCTAGCCGTAAGACAATTAGGTTTTAGTTTGCTTGAGCTTTTAATCGCCTTGTCGATTGGTTTATTTTTTTTAGCCACCGTGGCGGCGGCATTTACATCGACCTATAACAGCTTTAACGAACAGAGCAGTCTGGCGCAACTGCAAAATAACCAGCTATTAATCATGGATACGCTGAGCAACGTGTTGCATTCGGCCGGCTACGCCCCTTATACCGTTAATGCCGGAGTCGTTACGGTTAATACATTGAATGCGGCGCCGACCGGTTTGCACGCCTTGCCGGCGAATATCAGTTTATATAATCCGGCCAATAGCACGCGCGTAACCAGCATGGCTACATCGCCGGCCTTGACGTTGAATTTTCCTTCGGGCGCCGCGGTATATGGCGGCAGTCTCTACAGCGGCGGCCCGGATGTTGTAGCGATTCAGGCTCAGAACGCGACGGATTGTAGCGGCAATCCGAATACCGGCGCAACAACGGCGACAGTCAGCGTGCTTACGGTTGTTACTCTAAATAATACCGGTTATTTACTGTGCCTGACTAACAGCAGCACGGCGACGACTTATAGCGGCGACTGGCTGGTGCTGGCCAGCGGCGTGAGCGGTTTGAACGTTTGGTACGGTCTGGACCCGGCCGGTACCGGCTCGGTGACCGAATACGCCACCGCCGCGAATGTCGGTACAAACTGGATTAACGTCCTAACCATAAAGATCACAATAAGCTTGTTCAATCCCAATGCGGCGTTGCCCGGCCAGCCGGCTACGTTGAATTTTACCCAAGTGATAGACGCAATGAACAATTTATGAGTATAAACAATCGATTATTGCTGAAATCTCCCGGCCTGGCCGACGGTTTTGTTCTGTTCAGCGTGCTGATGATGTTGATTCTTATTACGGTGCTCGGCGTATCGATG
>JBEKBU010000065.1:0-16502 GCA_050015235.1 Methylomonas sp.
CCGGCGCCGTTATTTGAACGCCCGCAGCACTTTATTGACTTTGCTGGGTTTTGGCGTTGTGCCGGTCATTAACGAAAACGACGCTGTGGCTACCGAGGAAATACGCTTCGGCGACAACGATACGCTCGGCGCCTTGGTCGCGAATCTGGTGGAGGCCGATTTACTGATTTTGCTTACCGACCAGCTGGGACTTTTTAACGCTAATCCCAGCCTTGACCCCAAGGCCGAATTGATTTCAAATATCTGTGTCGGCGACAGTTTGCTGGATGAGGTGGCGGGCGGCAGTATTAGCGGCCTCGGCCGAGGCGGCATGTTTACTAAAGTACGCGCCGCCCGACTGGCGGCCCGCTCCGGAGCGCCCACGGTGATCGCATCCGGCAAAGTCGATAATGCGATTATTTCGGTGTTTAATGGCGAAGAGCTGGGCACCTATTTGATTCCGAATATTGAGCCCTTTGCCGCCCGTAAACAGTGGCTGGCCGGCCAATTGCAAATTAGAGGTAGCGTCACGTTGGATGCGGGCGCGGTAAAAAATCTGCTGGCGGCGGGCAAAAGCTTGTTGGCGGTCGGCGTAAAAAGCGTACAAGGCAATTTTCAACGCGGCGATCTGGTGTCTTGCCAGGACATGCAAGGCGCTGAAATTGCCCGCGGCTTAATCAATTACGGAGCGGAGGACGCCGCGATTATCGCCGGAAAACCCAGCAATGAATTTGAAGCTCTGTTAGGATACGCCGACGAAGATGAATTGATTCATCGGGATAATATGGTTTTGGTTTAAATAATTAAAATCAAAAACACCGGTAAAATCGCATAACTATCCAACCGGGGAGGATAGGGTCGGCCAATTCGGTGAATTGTTACTGTTTTTAATGTTGAGAAATTACAATAATAATATTTTACTTAGACAGGAGAGATCATGAAGTCTTGCATACCCATCTTAATGACCCTTGGCTTATGTTTAAATGTCAATACTGCATTTGCATACGGCGCCGCCAGTAGTAGTTCGACTCATTGCGACCGGCCATTGTTTTTATCTTTTGAACCGGCGCCCAATAAATATACCCAGTCGTTCAGTGAATTTTCCATAGTCGCTTCCGCAAATACAACGCCGGCGTCGGTGGTTGTCCATGTGAGCTTGGGCGGAAATAAAATCGAGTTCACCTCTAAAGAGCTTAATTTTAAGACTTTGAAAAACGGGCATTTGGAAATATCCGGCAAACTGAATCGGCCGGTGGAAAACGGCTTCGCCAGAATAAGCGTCACCGCGCATAGTAAGCCAGGCTGCGAACGAACGGATGGGGTATTAATTAGGGTTTATTAAAGAGAGCTGCTTTGACTACCGGCAAAACCATTTTAATAACCGGCTGTTCATCAGGCATCGGCTACGCCACGGCTTGCGAATTGCATAAACGCGGGCATCGCGTGATTTGTTCGGCGCGGAAACCGGCGGATGTTTCGCGCTTGCAAACCGAAGGATTTAGTTGTATTCAATTGGATCTGGCCGATTCCGATAGCATCCGGCTGGCGGTAACGGAGTTGTTGGAAGTGACCGGCGGGCAAATTGATGCTGTGTTTAACAACGGCGCTTACGGCCAACCGGGCGCGGTTGAAGATCTTAACCGCGAAGTATTGCGAAATCAGTTCGAAACCAATTTTTTCGGCGCGCATGAATTGACGAATCTTTTGATTCCCGTCATGCGCAAGCAAGGTTACGGACGCATTATCTATAATAGTTCGATATTAGGCTTTGTCGCCATGAAATACCGGGGCGCTTACAACGCCAGCAAATTCGCGCTGGAAGGGCTGGCCGACACTTTACGGCTGGAGTTGCGCGGTTCCGGCATTCACGTCATTCTCATTGAACCCGGCCCGATCACCAGTAATTTTCGGCAAAACGCGATGCAAATGTACCGCAAAAATATCGATTCCGGTAACAGTTTTCATCGGCATACCTATCGGTCCATGGAAGCCCGTTTGGAAAAACCCGGCCCCGCCGCTCCGTTCACTTTACCAGCTACCGCTGTGGCGGCAAAAGTCGTGCATGCCTTGGAGTCCGCGTATCCGAAAACCCGTTATCCGGTGACTTTTCCCACTTATTTGTTCGCCTTTCTGAAACGAGTTTTGCCGACCCGCTGGCTTGATGGAATCTTGGTTAACGTCGAATAAATTTGTTCAGTGTCTTTCCTAGGTTAAAAATGTCAAAAAATTGCAATAAAGCTACTTTCAAACCTTATGAACTATGATATTATCACTCCGGCATATATAGCCGGCCAGATGGCTGTTATATGTTTTTAAATAAAAATAACTGTGAGGGTAATTCATGAAAATTTTAAAAAGTGCGGTAATTGCATTTTCCTTAGCTGCCGCGATGGGTTCTTTTTCTACGACAGCGGTTGCCGAAGCCGGCAGAACCAGCTTTAAACCGATTGATGCAATCCAGGGTGTGCTGGAGCGTATTTCCGCTGCTGAAACGGCGATCAACAACGGCGCGGAAGACGCCGACGTTGCGGCGCTGATCAAAAAAGCGGCTGATTTTTCCGAAGAAATTAACGCCAACGATAAAGTCGCTCGGGAAAATTCAAAAGCGATGAAACATATGAAAGCTGCTATCGCTTCCGCGAAAGCCGCGAATTTGCAAGAATCAAAAGAGCATCTGGCTAAAGCCAAAGTTGTTATCGAAAGTTTGAAAAAGCTTCTCTAATTTTGATGAGCCGGGGTGTCGCTCAGCACCCCGTTTTTTTTGTACGCCCACCACCTCGCAGTCAACTAGCTTACAGATAAAAATCACTTTTATCTAATTGCTTTTCCAGGTATTTCAGTAATTCTTCGCCGCTCCTGGCCTGAAAAGATCGCCATTCCAACTCGCTGTCCGGGTTTAATGTTTTCCAACGCTGTAATAAATTTGTCAATTTTGCGGCGTTGCTGGCTGAAAAATGGAATTGAGAACTTAATAGCGCATATAAATCATCTTTTTTTTGCGGTAGATATTTTTTGCTGTCCATCAATCGGTTAATCAAGGCGTCGATGCCGGGTATTTGCGCGTTAATCCAGCCTGTTACCGCGTCGGCGTTAATATTTTCCAAAGAAGAGTCCGCATTATCAGAGACTATTTTTAAACTATGAATCAATTCACTGCAGCTGAATTTACAAGATACTTCAAAAAATGCGGCGGCTTCCATGTCATAGAGAGTTTCGCCCTTATAATCGGTTTGCGGAGATGTTACGGTTGTTACTGTAGCCGTATTTACCGTTCCGGCCAGCCCTAGTTGCGGATAATAATTTTTACCGGTTTCCCGGTTGACGATTTTGTCCGCCAACACCAGCGCGCCTATCGGTAGTTGTTGGTGCCCGGCGACGCCTATGTTCAGCATTAACGGAAATTCCCGGTTGGGAAACAGCGCCATGGAATAACCGACACCCGCCGCCATGGCTATTTGGCCGATGCCTGTGATTACTAGAATCCGATCATTATTAGAATAAATGGAAAACGCGTGCGGGTTAGGAAGTTTTTTTAATTCCCAGCGCCGTATCAAGGGTTTTGCTTCGCATTCAAGAGCGGTAAATATATATAATGAAGGCGGCATGTATGGCGAATAAAATCCGTTATTTCTCTTCGTTATTGGTAATACCGGTATTTGGGGCGCTGGCGCCTTTAATAAATGAGGCTTTTAAGCGGTCTAGGGCCGACTGCAAGGTTTTCTCCATTAAACAGCGGCAAGCAGTGCAATCGCCACTGTTAAAGCCGGTAGCGGTTTCCGATTAAACATATATTTTCTCTTTGTTAAAAATTTTAATGCTAAGCATTGCAACTAATCAGGATGGCGCCAGTTAATATTTATCATTCTAACATTCAAATAAGGATTGTTTTTATCCTTTGAGAATTGACTTGAGACAACAATAAAATTGCCGAGGGAGCCATAATAATAAAAATAAGGTTTACAATGAAAATATAAGAGTTTTTTAATAAACCATAAATATGAGGAGGGGGCATGACAGTTGTCAATTATTCCAGACGGCGGTTTATACAACAATCATTATTTGCCGCTACGGCGGCTGGTTGTCCGGATTGGCTGCAGGCGAACAGCTTGGATATAAAGAGCCGGGCTACACCCGGATTCAATGCCGATGTGGAGCTTGAATTTACCGCCAAACAAGCTGCAATAGCAATTTTAGAACAGGGTCAGGCAACCCAGGTGCAAAAATTTTATGCCGAATTGCGTAAAGGGCCGGAGCATACTTTGACGCAACTGCCCGGCAATTATTTGGGGCCGATACTTAATTTACAAAAAGGCCAAAAGGTTAGAGTCTATTTTACCAATCGGCTTCAGGAGCCGACGATTATCCATTGGCACGGTTTACATGTACCGCAGAGCAGCGATGGACATCCCATGTATACAATCGAACCGGGCGCGCAATATATATACGAATTTGAAGTGCTAAACCGCGCCGGCACCAGCTTTTATCACTCCCATGCGCATGAATTAACCGCGGAACAGGTCTATAAAGGGTTGGGCGGGTTAATTAAGGTTACCGACAGCGATGAGGCCAAACTGGATTTGCCGCGCGGGGAATTCGATCTGCCCTTGGTTATTCAAGACCGTAGTTTCACCGCTAATAATCAGCTCCAATACGTGCGCGCCATGCCTGAACGGATGATGGGTTTTTTGGGGGATAAAATTTTGGTTAACGGCAAACCGAATGCTAATTTCTCTGTTAAATCGGGAGTCTACCGGTTCAGGGCGGTTAACGCCTCCAATTCGCGCATCTATAAACTGGGCTGGGAAGATGGCGCGCCCTTAATCGCGATCGGCACGGACGCCGGTTTATTGGCCAGTCCGGTAAAACGGCCCTACCTGATGTTGGCGCCCGGCGAACGAATTGACTTATGGCTGGATTTTAGCGATATGAGCGTCGGTTCGGAACGGGTGTTATATAGTTTACCCTATTCCGGAGTGATGCCGCCGATGTATGAAAGAATGTTTCAACACCGCGGTTCACAAAATATGGGCATGATGATGCATCATAATTTGGCGCAAGGCGGCAAATTTCCAATCTTAACCTTTAAGATTGCCGAAAAAATCGGCGATGCGCTAAAACTTCCGGAAAAGCTTGTTCCTTTTCAGCATTTAAGTTTGGACAAAGTGGACAACGCCGATCGGCCGCTACCGATTGCGATTTCCATGCAACAAATGCAGCCCGTTCTAAACGGCAAGACCTTTGCTATGAACCGGGTACTGGATTTGGAGAAAGTGTCTTTAGGGTCATTTAAAAAAATCAGCATCTTCCATGACCATGGCGGTGAAATGGGTATGGGTATGATGGGCGGCAGGCGCGGCGAAAACAGCCGCGGCGAAAATTCCGGCCGCGGTATGGGTAGTATGGGGGGCGGTATGGGTGGTATGGGTGGTATGGGTGGTATGGGCGGTATGGGTGGTATGGGCGGTATGGGCGGTATGGGCGGTATGATGATGGAAATGGCGCATCCTATCCATTTACATGGTCAGCAATTTCAGATTATCGCCCGCAACGCCGCCAAAGTGAACATGGAAGCTTACCGTACGGTTAAGGACGGTTTTATTGACACAGGCTGGAAAGATACCGTGCTGGTCATGCCGGGAGAAGTCGTCGACATTATCAAGCCTTTTCAGGATTATAAAGGGTTGTTTTTGTATCATTGCCACAATCTCGAACATGAAGATCTAGGCATGATGCGACAGTTTTTAATTAGTTAAAAAATGTAAATGTTTAGTTGCGCGCCAGGGTAGGGACGGTTACCCGGCGCCAACAGCCAAACTGGTCAGCTATTGGCGGGTTATCTACGCTGGGATCAACCGGGTTTTTTAACTTTTTTAAGCAATTGGAGTATTTGTTTCCGCTTTAGGTAGAGCAGATAAAGCGCGAAGCCCGCAAATAAGCCGTTAAACAATTGTCCAAAAGCCGATGGTTTATTCGCGGCGGCGGCGTTATCCGCGGCTGTCTGGGAAGACGAAGGTTGCGGCGGAGGAAGCACAAACGCCTTTTCTTTTGTCGCTCTTATTTCCGGTAATCCTAGGCTTTTCCATGCGTCGTAATCCTGCCAAATGGGGAATTTACCTTGCCAGAATTCCTTGGTGAAATAAGGGGCTAAACTGACGCCGTGCAATTGCGGGATGCCTCTTTCATCAGCAAACCCTTTATACACGACCAAACTGATATCGCCGCCTTCGCCGATGCCGTTGGTGGTGAAAGATTTTTCGACATGGTCATGGAACATCCACACACCCTGTCCATAGCTATTCAAACCGTCATCGACCCCGCTCAGCTCCAAATCGATACGCTGGGCGGGAACCATGCCGTGCACATCGCGTTTGATGTAACTGGATGGGCCGTTATCCACGCCGTCATAATGCGTAACCATGGGCTTGTGACCGTGGATGTGCAGCGCGAAAGAGTCGGTATGGCCGTTCAACACGCGTAATTTGACTTTCATATTTTCCTCCATCAGAATCAAGGATTCTCTGATGGTGTAAGGAAACGAGCGGCCATTCAACATAAAGTAGTCATCAGTGGCTTCGGTTACGTCGTATTCCTGATTCAGGCGTCTGGCCAGCAAGCGCGGATCATTGGCCGAGCGCGCCATTTCGTGCAATTCCTTGTCCGCCGATTGATAATGCAAGTCATATTCGGCGTCGTATTTTTCTTTAACCGCGACAGAAGGATGACGTACTTGGCCGGCGCCGACGTTTAATGTTTGCACCCAATTGTTGGGCCGGTTTTCCTCGACAATAAATATCCCTTGCAAACCCATCGGAATATGTACGTGCGGTTGGACATGGCAATGATAATACATGGTGCCGGGATGGCGCGGCTTAATGACATAGGTTTTACTCTGGCCTGGCATCACATCCATTTGTCCGGTTTGGCCCACGCCGTCGTTGCCTTCGCCGCTGTGATCCATATAGGGGTGATCGATACCGTGCAAATGGATGGAATGCGGCAGATAATGGCTGTTTTCAAGCACTAACCAGATAATGTCGCCCTGCTCGACCCGAATGACCGGAGACGGCGCGCGCAACAAGGGATTAGCCACCGGTTCGTATAAACTTAATGTCGACATGTCCCGGGTTTTAGGCGCATATACCCAGAATGTCGGCTGTATGCCCGGAGCGATGTCAAAAGTGGTGGTCGGTTCGCGCATATCGGGAGAATGGCCGTTCAGTTCGGCAATCTCCAATTTTATGATGTAGTGGTCGGGATCGCCGTCGCCGTCGATATCATTGCTCATGGTTATGGCGTCGGCGGCCAACTGGGTTTCCATTAGCGTAGCCATGGAGACGCCGTTAGTGCCCTTAACAAAGGCGGCTATTTCCGCCGGGTTGTCAGGATTGCACATCCTGGATTCCTGAATTTCCACGCCATCGACCACTTGCGCATCGCGCCATTTGGCTTCTGTAAATTCCGAACACACATCTTCAACTACCCCGTTTTTAACATTGCTGGAAGCGGGTAGATTATTGGCGGCCAAAGCCCAGTACGATGTGGACAGCAAAACGCTAAACAGAATGGAAACATTGATTTTATGCATTGAACGCCTCATAAAAATACACATTGGGTTTGCCCGGTAAGGAAAAAACTTTACTCGAAATCTTTATAATCTACTTATATACCATGAGTAAAGTATAGGATTTATTTGCACATCTATCCCTGGCGCGCGATTTCCGGATTTTATAGTTATACATTCTCTAAATCGCGATTGGCGCTTATAATCAGACAGGCATTATACATTACAATTTACATTGATTTTCGGGAAACCTACAAAACCTTCCGCCATGCAAAAAATTAAGTTAGTAGTTAGTTTGTTTTTGATTTTATTAGTTCAAGGCGTTTATCAATGGACGGTAAATCAACCACGGGACGCGGGGCCGGATGTGCCGGCTGGAAAATTAAGAAGTCTGTCTTTTGCCCCTTTCCGGGAAGGATACAACCCGCTGGAAGAAATTTACCCCATTCCCGAGCATATTGAAGAAGATATGCGTTTACTGGCGGATAAAACCGAAAGCATTCGTACTTATTCCAGTGTAGGCGGTATGGAGCCTACCCCGGATACCGCCCGTAAATATGGTCTGAAAATGATTCAAGGCGCTTGGTTGGGCTCTGATTTAATAATGAACCGCAACGAAATAAACGCCTTGATTAAATCCGCCAATACCCACCCGGATGTAGTCGATCGCGTTATTGTCGGTAATGAAGTATTACTCCGCGGCGATATGAATGTCGACCGTCTGATCGATTATATTCGCGAAGTCAAACGCGCTGTTAATCAGCCTGTTTCCTATGCGGATGTCTGGTCTATGTATATGAAATATCCGCAGTTGATCAAGGAAGTCGATTTTATAACCATACATATTTTGCCTTATTGGGAGGACGAACCGATTTCTGTCGAAAATGCTGGCGCCCATCTGGAAAAAATCGTCAAGCAAGTTGAAGATCAGGCGCGCGGCCTTGCCCCTGGCAAACCCATCTTAATCGGCGAATCCGGTTGGCCTAGCGCCGGGCGGCAGCGCGGCCCGGCGATTCCAAGCGTCTTGAATGCGGCTAAATATGTGCGCGGGATGATACAGGTAGTTAATCACCACGGTTTTGACTACAACATTGTCGAAGCTTTTAACCAGCCATGGAAAAGTAGTCTGGAAGGCGTCGTCGGCGCCAATTGGGGGCTATTATCGGCGGATCGCCAACCGGTTTTTCCTTTAACCGGCCCGGTTCTTGAGCATTCGCAATGGCAATCGCATTTTCTTGAAGCATCTTTACTGTGGCTGTTTATCGCTGCGTGTTATTTTAAAACATTACAGGCCATGCCTTTATTGCGTGGCGCGTTGTTTTTAATATTGGCGCAAATGCTCTGCGTCTGCCTGATTGATATGTGGCATTTTCTCTGGTATACCAGCTATAACATCTGGCAACGCGGTTATACCGTTATTATCGTTATATTAAATGTTGCGTTGGGCGGACTTATCCTCCGGCGTAGCGCCGATATCCTGTCCAATGCGCCCGGAATTTTAATTTTGGCCGAACGTTTACGTTTGTTTTATTTTCTATTTATAGCGCTTGCGCTGTTCGATACTTATGGATTGGCGTTCAATGGCCGCTATATGAGTTTTCCGGTGGAGCAGTTTTTAATCCCGGTAGTAGGAATATGCGCGCTAATGCTGTTTTTATGCATACAACAGCGGCGCCTAAACAACCGGATACTCAGTTTTGATCAATTAACCGGCTGGAATCTGCATACCCATCGTGACCGGCTGATTGTTTATTTTATTGGCTTTGCAATCGTCGGTATGATAATCGGTGAAACCGAGGCCTTCATGAGCAGCCGGGATTTTATTCTCGCGCATCCCGGTTTTTTCGAAGGTTTGCCTGTTGCGCTCGGTTATACTTTGCACAATCGGCAATTATTGGCTTGGCTGGCGTGTTTGTTTATTTTGAGTCTTTCTTTCTGGCGCAATATTGATCGTGCGGCTGAATAATTACAGAAAATCTAAAGCGCGGCAATTTGTCACATTTTCAAATGGTAACTTTACCGTTAAAATTCCTGCAACTCTTGTATGCGCTCCCTCTCCTAAGGGTTAAGAGTTTTAATATCCTTCCTCAGTGCGGCCTTGCGCCGCATCTTTTTTTGGAGAAATTAAGAATGGAACGGAACTATCACGCACCCGCAAATATTTCAGTCGATCCGGACGAGCTTAACTGGCGATCCGCCTTTCACGAAGCCGGTCACGCTTCCGCTATTCATATAGGCAACAAAAAAAAGCGCTTGCCGCCTGTTTATTTTGAAATTGTTATAAAAAAACCTAAATACGCTCACGATCATTTTTTTGCCAAAGTAGTGGAAGGCAATTTAATTCAAAATTTACCGATAGCAATGATGGAAAGTTTTTCTAGCCTATCCGGTTGCGTTCAGCAGAGCTGTCAACACGCTTATGAAGCCGATGTCATAAATTTGCTGGTTGGCCCCTTGGCCGAAGCCAAATATGTCGCTTGTCGCGACAACCAGATATTTAAATTTGAATTTATAAAGCCGGAAGCTTTGCATCACTACGGCGGCTACAGTGATTTAGAAACAGTACAGTCTTATCTGGATTCTTTTATTGCCGCCAAGGAATTACGCGAAGAAAAACTCATGGAGTTAATGGCGCAAGCATTTAATTTTATTGATAACAAACGAAACTGGCGATGTATTCTAAATTTGGCTCGTCATATACTTAACTGTGGACAGGAAACTATTTCCTGTGATGAAGCCATAGACATAATGGATAATAGTCTGGCTGTCCGTAAATGGACTCCCGCCGTGCTTAAATTTTAAGCGTGGCTACGCTAATCCCATGATTTTCTGATCGTCTATGAGGCGCATCATGCATTTATTTCTGTTGCTAAGTATCGAAACGAAATTTTTTTAGCCTCTGAAACTAATGGTTTTCTGGAATGTATTATAATGTTGGTTTTTTATTTGATTTTGTTTCTCCACGAAATACTGAGTATGATTTTTTCTAAGGTTAATTATGAATAGAACCACGCTGAATTCGATAATCCTTGTCAGTCTGCTGTTGCCGGGCTGCGCCTCACAAACCGGCTGGACGCCGACTGTAGATACCTATAACGATCCGAATGCGGCGCGCCTGAATCTGGATATGAGTGAATGCCAACAGTTGGCGAATTCCGCTTCCGGCGGGACTGCCAAACAAACAGCGATTGGAGCCGGGGTAGGCGGATTGCTGGGCGCCGCCGGAGGCGCGGCGGTAGGGGCGGCGTTGGGCAACCCCGGCACCGGAGCGGCTATAGGCGCGGCGGCTGGCGGTATAGGAGGAGGAGCTCAACAGGGACTGGGATCGGAGCAGGACTATAAACGCGCTTATAGTAATTGCCTAAGAGAACGCGGCCATAAGGTTATCAATTAGAGTTTATATTACAAATTTCAACAACAATGCGATTGAATTAGCCGGTTTTTTATGCCGGCTTTTTTATATCTATATTTCCGATTAAAAAGACCGTGATTTTCATTTTCCACAATCCTCGGAAATCCAAGTTTGTGACGCATCTATCCGATATGCCGAAATGGTCACTTTTTGTAACCAGCAATTTTTTCAATACCCGCTAGAATTGTAGTCAGTTTTTCTAAAAAAAGCATATCCTATGAAACCAACTATTACACCCAATAACATGGAAAGAAGGTTGGGAGATGAAGATTTCATTGTCTCTAAAACCGATGCGACCGGACGTATTACTTATGCGAATCGGATTTTTATGGAAATTGCCGGCTATCCAGAGCATTTACTGCTTGGCGTGCAACATAATGTTATCCGTCATCCGGATATGCCGCGCGGTGTGTTTCGTTTTATGTGGAATACGCTAAAAGCAGGTAACGAATTCTTCGGATTTGCTAAAAACTTATGTTCGGACGGAGGATTTTATTGGGTATTTGCCAATATTACTCCGGATTACGATAAAAATAATCAGCTCACCGGTTATTACTCGGTGCGCCGCAATCCGCCCCGAGCGGCTTTAGAGGTATTGACCCCCATCTATCAGGAAATGCTGGCGATCGAAAAAAACTGCTCGGTTAAAGACGCTCCAGATAAATCATTGGAATATCTAATGGACACGGTTAAACAAACTGGCGCGAAAAGTTACGATAGTTTGATACTGAGCTTGTATAAACCAAATGGTCTGTGAGTTATGAAAAAAAGCAAACACGTCAGCGCTAGTATCCCGTTTTTGAAAACCAGAATCAATTACACGGTAGCCGCTATTTTAGCATCCGGTTGCGCATTGATCGGTTATGGGTTTTTTAAACTCGGTTTTTCGTGGATAATTCTATTTTTGGCGTTGCCCATGCTAATGGCGGCAATCGATATTTGGAATACAACTAGAAAAAGTCTGGATATTATCGAAAGAATCCACGGCATTTTAGAAGCAACAAATAATGGCGAGCTTTATCATCGCATTACCGGCACCAGGGGTTATGGGGAGTTGGGAAAAGTTGCTTGGGAGCTTAACGAAACTCTGGACATAATGGAGTCTTATTTTAAAGAAATCAACGCCTGTTTTCGCCATACTTCCCATGGCAATTTTACCCGCTATGCGTTGGCGGACGGTTTGCCGGGAGCATTAAAACGTTCGGCCGTGGAAATGAATTCCGCCATCAAAGCAATGCATGAAAATCAAAAGCTGGTGATAAAAAATCGTTTATCGGCCGGTTTACACAGTCTGAATACCGGCAATTTGCTGATTAATCTGAAAAATAATCAAAATGATTTGCTGAATATCACCGAGCAAATGCAAAAAGTTGAAGATATCACCACGGAAACCGGCCGCAATGCGGAAGTTAGCCTGTCCAACGTGGGAAACATTAGTAGCGCCTTGGTAAATATTAACGATAACGTGCATTCGGTTTCAAACGTGATTACCGATTTAATTTCCGATAGTCAAAAAATTACCGATTCGCTGTTGATGATAACCGGTATCGCCGATCAAACCAATTTATTGGCGCTAAACGCATCGATAGAAGCCGCCAGAGCCGGCGAGCATGGCCGCGGTTTCGCGGTGGTCGCCGATGAAGTTAAAAATTTGTCGGAAAACACTAAAGCCGCGGCGCTGGAAGTTTCTAGAACGCTAAAAATATTTAATAAACGTGTTGAACAAATGCATAGGGAAGCAGAGACTTCCGCGAATCTTTCTCAACAAGTGATGGAGCAGGTCGCCTCGTTTCATCACCAATTTTCGGCGTTATCCCAATCCGCCAAAGCCTCGATTGGCTATACCACCTATGCGAAAGATAAATCGTTTGCGGTACTGACCAAACTGGATCACATCGTCTTCAAACTGAATGGTTATATTGCCCTTGAAAACCCCCAGGACTGCCCGCAACACCAAGCGATAAACGTGGACAATCGTAATTGCCGGCTAGGTAAATGGTACTTTGAAGGGCTTGGATACCAGAAATTCAGAAAAACCGAGGCGTACAGCAAACTTGAGCATCCGCATCATGACGTTCATCATTGTACCCAACAGGCTTATGAATATTCCCGCCAGGATTGGCTGAACAACTCTCAGAAATTGGAGGAAATTATCAAGCAAATGCAACTTGCGGAAAACGCCAGTACCGAAGTGATGAAATACGTAGATGATATGGTAGAGGAAAAAGCGCATATGAATTGAGCGCCGTTTCGACTAAAACAAAAAATTGCCGGTTCTATTAGGCGCCCGCTTTATTGCGGCCAACGCCAAAGCTTTCCAGCAACATCAAACCAACGCCGATACAAATGGCCGAATCCGCGATATTAAATACCGGCCAGTGCCATGATTGATAATAGATATCGAGAAAATCAATTACATAGCCATAGGTTATTCGGTCTATCAGGTTGCCGACAGCGCCTCCCAGCACCATGGATAGAGCCACGGCCATCAAGGTTTCGTGCTTCTGCAGACGCAGCAGCCAAACGGTAATAACGCCGCTCATACATACCGCCAAGCCGGCGAACAACCAGCGTTGCCACCCTCCGGCTTCACTAAGAAAGCTAAACGAAGCTCCGGTATTGTGTACATAGGTCAGATTAAAAAACGGCAACAAACTAATCGACTGAAATAATTGCATGGAGCCATCAACCGCCAGTTTACTGGCTTGATCGAGCACCAAAGTCAATGCGGATATCCACAACCATTTAAGCATAAAGGCGTAACTCCCCGTTTCCGGTAACATTCTCAACACAACGGCCGCATAATTCAGGGTGATCCGTATGCATGCCTACGTCTTGACATTGATGCCAGCAACGCACGCATTTAGGATGATCGGAAACTTTAACTTTCAATTTTATGCCGTCCAATTCAGTTGCAACCGCATCGTCGCCGGCCTGATCGAATGGAAAAACCGTTGCGTTTGAGGTAATAAATACAAAATGTAATTCTCCGGCAAGTTTTTGCAATTCCTGTAGAAAATTTTCATCGCAATATAATTCAACTTCGGCATTTAATGATGCGCCTATCGCCCCTTTGCCGCGCAATTGCTCCAATTCCCTACTGACTATGGTGCGAACAACCATGATTTTTTCCCAGGCGCCGCGATTGATGGGGTGCTGCGAGTCCAGAGGGAGCAGTCCGTTATACCAAGTCTCCAAGAACACGGATTCGCTACGTTGACCGGGCAGCGAATCCCAAATTTCATCCGCTGTGAAGCTGAGAATCGGGGCCAGCCAACGCACCAACGCTTCAATGACATGAAACATGGCGGTCTGAGCGGAACGCCGAGCCAGGCAGTCTTCTTTTGCGGTATATTGCCGGTCTTTGATAATGTCGAGATAAAAGCCGCCCAAATCGATACTACAGAAATTGAGGGCTTTTTGGTAAATGCTCTGAAATTGATACAGCCTATAAGCTTCTTTAATGTCTTCCTGTAATTGCCAGGCTTTATCGATAACCCAGCGATCCAAAGCCAGTAACTCCGTAGACGCGACCATATGCAAAGCCGGGTCGAAACCGTTAAGATTGGACAATAAAAACCGCGCCGTATTTCGCAAGCGCCGATACGCGTCGGAAGTGCGCTTAAGAATTTCATCCGAAACCGACATTTCGCCCCGGTAATCGGTTCCCGCAACCCATAAACGCAAGACATCGGCGCCTAAAGACTTCATAACCGTTTGCGGCAAAACCACATTGCCTTTGGATTTTGACATTTTTTTGCCTTCCGCATCCACGGTAAATCCATGCGTAAGCACTTCTTTATAGGGCGCCGTATCGTGCATCGCCACGGATGTCAGTAACGAAGACTGAAACCAGCCGCGATGCTGATCCGAGCCTTCCAGATATAAATCCGCAGGAAAATGTAACTGTTCGCGGCGGGCTAAAACAGCGGCGTGGGTGACGCCGGAATCAAACCAGACATCTAAAGTATCCGTCATTTTTTGATAATGTTCGGCATCCGCGCCTATGAGTTCGGCCGCATCCAGGGCAAACCAAGCTTCGATACCCCGCGATTCGATGCGTTCGGCAATGGTTTCGATCAGTTCGGGAGTACGCGGATGCAATTCACCGGATTCTTTATGGACAAAAAAGGGAATCGGCGCGCCCCATGTCCGCTGTCTGGAAATACACCAATCGGGACGGTTGTTTATCATGCTTTCGATACGCGCTTGCCCCCAGTCCGGTACCCAGGAAACCCTTTTAACTTCAGCCAATGCGGTTTCACGCAGTTGTTTTTTCTCCATGGAGATAAACCATTGCGCTGTCGCCCGGAAAATAATCGGCGTTTTATGCCGCCAGCAATGCGGATAACTATGCAATACGGCGTGGTAATGCAACAATTTGCCGCGCTCACGCAACACGTCCACTACTTTATCGTTTGCGGTAAAAACGTGTAAACCGGCAAATAACTCCGTACCAGGCAAAAAGACGCCATTAGCGCCGACCGGATTATCCACGGCTAAAGAATATTTCATGCCGACGACATAATCTTCCTGACCATGACCGGGCGCTGTATGTACGGCTCCCGTGCCGGCATCGGTCGTTACATGATCGCCCAATATGATAGGCGCCCGCCGATCATAAAAAGGGTGTTGCAACAACTGATGCTCCAGATCCTTACCCTGACAATAGGCTATCACGTGATGATCGGCAATGCCGTAACGCAATACCACATCTTTTAATAGTTTTTCGGCAACGAGCAACCGTTCTGCTTGACCCTCGATTTCGCACTGTAACACCACATATTCCAAATCCGGATTTAAGGCTACGGCTTGGTTGGCCGGCAGTGTCCATGGCGTGGTTGTCCAGATGGCCACCGATAAGGGCCCTTTGCCTTCATGTTCGGGAACGTGATGGCAGCAAGCCATGAAAGCATGTTCGTCAACAACGCTAAAACGTACATCGATTGCCGGCGAATGTTTATCTTCGTACTCTACTTCCGCTTCAGCCAGCGCCGAGCCGCAGTCCGTACACCAGTGCACGGGCTTGGCGCCTTGAGTTAAATGGCCGCGAGCGGCTATTTTCCCCAATGCTCTGACAATATCCGCTTCGAAAGCGAAATCCATGGTCAGATAAGGATTTTCCCAATCGCCCAGTACGCCCAGGCGGATAAATTCCGATTTTTGGATATTAACCTGTTTTTGCGCGTATGAACGGCATTCTTTCCGAAATTCAGCCGGACTGACTTTAAGGCCGGATTTGCCGACGGATTTTTCAACCATCAGTTCAATCGGCAGGCCGTGGCAATCCCAGCCCGGCACATAGGGCGCATCAAAACCGCTCAGCGTTTTGGATTTGATTATGATGTCTTTCAACACCTTGTTTACAGCATGGCCGATATGGATGGCGCCGTTTGCATACGGTGGGCCGTCATGCAGGATAAACTTTGGCCGTCCGGCGCAATGGACGCGTATTTTTTGATAGAGTTGAATCTCATCCCATTTCTTCAACAGTTCCGGCTCGCGCTGAGCCAGATTGGCTTTCATCGCAAAATCCGTATGGGGGAGGTT
>JBEKBU010000066.1:0-17437 GCA_050015235.1 Methylomonas sp.
TCCAGACCGGTTTGATGACTCCGATGGCCGCTTAACATCGGTCCGCCGCGCGGTTGGCCAAGATCGCCTATCAACAATGAGCCCAGTTTAGCCGCGGCCGTCAGACGCCCGAGTTTTTCGATGAAGGCTACCAAGCTGGGGTGGCCGAAATATCGTTGGCGCGAGACGCGCATCACTTGATAACCCGCGCCGTTCAAGGGCAACTGCGCGGCGCCGCCGATACAGCCGTTCGTATAGGCGCCGATGCTTTGACTGGCGGTATGCGTGGGGGTGGTAATCGACGCCCAACTCTCGGCGGAATAAACGGTGTCGGCCGCCGCGCTAATTACGTAGATGAGAAAGACGCTGGTAATAGAATAGAATTTCATCGATATCGATCGTAGCTAATTCAATGTAATCAAAAGAAAACAGGCGTATAAGCCGGCGTTGACCAACAACGACCATACCGGCAACCCCCTGGGTTTTATATTTATCCGCATCCAGGCGGCGGCTGCAAAAGTCAGCGCCACGCCGCTCAAGACTTCTATGCGCGGCTCCCATGGGGTAAGCAAGATGCCGATAGCAGGCAATAACGTGCCCTGAAACACCATTGCGCCGGTGATATTGCCAACAGCCAGGGTGTCTTTCCCGCGGCGAATCCAGAGTATGCTATTGATTTTTTCGGGTAATTCTGTCGCGATTGGAATAATTAACAACGACAGCAACAGCGCGGAGACGCCGAGCAAATGCGACAAGGTTTCCACGCCATTAATAAAGCCTTTGGCGCCTAACACCAGCAGAGCCAAACCTGTGCCGAACTGCAGGAGAATCGTGAATAAATTGGTTGGAATACCAAGCCTGGTTAAAAACATCGTGTCGTCCGCCTTGGCGCCGTGCCCATCTTCCACGAGTTTTTCCGATGCGCGTAACGTCAGCAAGATATAAATAACATACGTCATCACTAACGCCATACTCAAGGCGCCGCGCACGTACCGCGCTTCTTGAGGAACAAACATTGCGGCGGCGGCGACTGCAAAGGCAATAAGAAAAAATCGCAAATCACGAACTAAACCGCTTCGCTCGGGCTTTACGTAACCAAACAAGCCGCGGCGACGCATGACTGCGAACGCCATGAGGCTGGTTGAAAGGGTAGACAGCATTAAAGGCGCGCCTAGTACGTGAACAGCTCGGATGCCGCCAAGATGATAAACAGCATGATCAGAAGTTGCAGAACAAACAGCGTCATAGTCTGTAACCAGAGGCGTAGGCGTCAATCAACGGGCGGCGCATCATTCGAGTATTCAATGCCTTAAACATAGACGGCATTATATTACCCTTGCACTGAATTCCATAGAATTTAATCGAACCGGATATATATTAGTCCGCGTCGGCGCCGTTTATCGGTAGGCTTCAAACTTTGTCACGCTTCAAGCGCTTCGCGAACCTGCCGACGGTTAGCCTACGCTACCGAGCCGGAAAATAGCGGTATATTTCAGTGTTTTTTCAAAATATGTATTGAATGGAAGCAATTTCAAGCATTTTATAATTCCGCAAAATCAGGCTAAAAAATTAGCATGGCCGGGCAGTGGTTCTAGTTTTAAATATATGGATATTGTGACCTTTTTAACAAGCGGGAAACCCGTCTTGACTCCGAAGTTTTATTGGAGTAAAAAGGTTAAAAGCAATAATAAAACAATAACTAATTAATCAGCTAGGAGTGTGTTCATGCCAATGCCCGTTAACCTGGACTATCCCAAGGTAATTATCGGGCGCGTATTCGTTTAGATGCTGGAAATTTGATCATATGCCGGTTTTTTCGGCATAGCCGGAAATTTTTTTAACCGCTTCTACCTGCAAAGGTAAAAGTCTTTTTAATGGTTAGGGAGAAACCGAAATAATCAACCGGAGTACTCTTTATGTTAACTATCCATAAGCTACGAATAAAAATTATTTTCGCTGTACTGCTGTTAAATTGTTCCATGTATTTACAAACCGCCGCCATGGCGGCGAATCAGGCCGTTATTTATGTCAAGCAAGGCGATAAATGGACGGATAACGAGCGCAATTCGTTTTACAGCCAGGATCAAGGTTCGCAAATTATGCCGTTGAAATGGTTTCAGGCTTTAAAGCAAGCAAACGGCCAATTGTTTCTTGCCGACGGCTTAAAGCGCTACGGTTACCTGCCTAATCCCGCCAGCCCCACGCCCGGTCTGCCGGTGGGTTTTACCGTGAACGACCAGCATGTCGGCATGACTTGCAGCGCCTGCCATGTCCGGGAAATTAAAGTGGATAACGATTTTTACCGCATAGACGGCGGACCGGCGATCGTCGATTTTCAGACTTTCGCGCTCGATCTGGATAACGCCGTAAAATCGGTATTGGACGATAGCGGCCAGTTTGCCGATTTTGCCAAAAGCGTGCTGAGCCCTAATGCGCCGGCCGATAAAGTAGCGGCGTTGCGCAAGGATGTCGCGGTCTGGTATCTGCCATATCATACCATTATGGATCTCGGTCCGCCTAAAGATAAGCCGTGGGGGCCGGTGCGGATGGATGCGGTCGGCATGATTTTTAACCGATTAACCGGGTTGGATATAGGCGCGTCCGCCGATCATATCATCGCTAAAAATATACAAACCGCCGATGCGCCGGTTCGTTATCCGTTTATCTGGAACGCGCCCATACAAGATAAGACCCAGTGGCCGGGTTTTGCCGATAACGGTAACGATTTACTGGGCTTGGCGCGTAATCTTGGCGAAGTGATCGGCGTATTCGCGCACTTTCATCCGCAAAAAGACGATTTTCGGGTATTGGGCGTGGATTATTTTAATGTCAATTCAGCCAACTTCCAAGGTTTGAAATTGCAGGAAAATCATGTTAAAAAAATCGGCCCGCCGCAATGGCCTTGGCTGCAGGGCGCTTACGCCATCGACCAAAAGTTGGCCGCGCAAGGCGAAAACATTTTCAACAGCACGTCTAAAACGGAAGCGGGCGGTTGCGTCGGCTGTCACGGCATACGCGACGGCGCGATGCGCTCCGAACATAAAACCTGGGCGACGCCGTTATGCGATGTCAAAACCGATAACCGCCAGTTTAATCTGTTGAAATGGACTGTCGACACCGGCGTGTTGGCCGGAGCGCAAGTTCCGTTTCTGGATACGCCCTTACTCGCCAAAAACGAACCGGCTATCAATGTGCTGGGCTTAGCCGTTACCGGCTCTATCTTGCAGCACGATACCAGCATCGTGGTGGACTTGGAAAACGCCGCCAAAAAAGAGGCGGCTAAATTCGAAGCGCTGATCGGGGCCGAGAAAACCCAAAAAATTCAGGCGAAAGTGGCTGAACTGCGGCAAATGCAGGGTAAACTGGTGACGAAGGATACGGCCGTTCTGCAAGGCGCTTTCCATAAGTTCTCCGGAGACATGCGGAAGCCGGCGGATAATTCGCCTATCTGCAAGGAGGATTTTAAAGCCGCCCAACCTGTTCAAGTCTTCGAATCCAGGGTATTGCAAGGTATTTGGGCGACCGCGCCGTATCTGCATAACGGTTCGATACCGACATTATCCGATTTGCTGAAACCGGTTTCGGAACGCGCGGCAACGTTTAAAGTCGGTCAGGCTTACGATCCGACCAACGTTGGATTGGCTAAACAGCAAAGCCAGTTCGATTATACCTATCGCACCACCGATTGCGCTATACGTGATTCCGGCAATAGCCGTTGCGGTCACGAGTTTGGCGCAAAACTAAGCGCCGATGAGAAGAAAGCTTTATTGGAATATTTGAAGAAGCTGTAAACGTGCGCCCGCCGTTTCATACCAAACGGCGGGCGGTTTGGCGCGATACTTGACAGGGACAGTCGATCAAGAGCCTGACCTTTACAGGTACAGGTTCGGATATTTCAATCTTTCATTTGGAGTTCGGAACATGGTCACTAATTATCTAGAACAATACGACGCCGCCGCCGACGCGGATAAATTCCGGCTCGTTTACCAATGGATGTGGCATGAACCCGTGTCATTTTTTAAGGAATTACGGGAAAACAGGCCGATACTCGTGACGCCGGAGGCTACCATCATTTCGCGCTTTGACGATGTCGTCAATGTGCTGAACATGCCGTCGGTTTTTACCGTGCAACTGTATTTGCCGAAAATGGGCAACGGCATTTATTTGATGGCGCACGACGACGACGCCTTGCACACCCGCGAAAAATCCATGATGCAAAGCCTGCTGAATCGCGACGATTTACCGGATGTGCGTAAAATGATCGCCGGCCTTTCCGCCGGTATTCTGGACGCCGCCGGGGGAAGCATAGAAATTGTGAACGCCTACTGCCGGATGGTACCGGCCGGGCTGGTGCAGGATTATTTCGGCTTGACCGGCGTGAGCAAAAAGGATTTGATCGAATGGTCTTATTGGAATCAGTACAATACTTTCCATAACCAACCCTATGATCCGATACCGGCGGAAAAAAAACAGTACATACAAGACCAGCAAACCCGGGTCAGCAAACTGTTGGGCATTTATATAGCCGAATTAATGGCGCGCCGCACGCTGGCGATTAAGTTGGAAAACGCCGATTTTATCCGCTCGCTTTGGTATGAACTGTGCAAATTATTGCGCACATTACAAGGCAAAAAACATGAGCCGTTAAGCGACGACATCGTCACGCGCATGTTGCGCAACCATTTTCCCGAAGCCATGGAGCTGGATTTGAAACGTCTGGGCGTAAACGCCGGCGGCTTGTTGATAGGCGCAATCGAAACCACTTCCCAAGCGGTGGCGCAAGTGCTGCAATTTTTGCTGAATAACAAGGAATGGCTGCCGAAGGCGCAAGCCGCGGCCCGGCAGGACGATCCGGCCGAATTCGACGCCATCGTCTGGGAGGCGTTGCGGTTTGTGCCGATTGCGCCTTATCTGTTCCGTAAAGCGGCCAGCGATTATACCGTCGGCATGGGCGGTGATTACGCCACTCTCATTCCGGCTGGCGCCATTATTCTGCCAGCCACGCAATCGGCTATGTTCGATCCGCGCGCCTTTGATAACCCGGAAGAATTTATCCCGAACCGCGACTGGTACCATTATTTCCATTTTGGATTCGCCAGCCATCAATGCCTAGGCATTTATATCGGCATGGTGATGATACCGGAAATGGTCAGACAGGTCTTGCTGCGTAATAATATCAGCGCCGGCGGCGGCATAGATTACAAATCGGGGCCGTTTCCGGAAGAGTATCATTTAAGCTGGAATTAACGTAATCCCGCAAGTTGTCTGAAACGTTAAGGACGGGGTAAACATACCCCGTCCCGCCGGGTAGCGCCACCAGCAAATCCGCAAGTTGTTTGGAACGTCAGGGATGTGGTAAACATACCCCGCCTCCGTAATAACCTTACGGAGATTCTTACTAAATTTTTATTCTTCAACCTTTATTACCGTATAATAAACGGCATTTTGAGTTCATTATATTGAGGAATCATGAGCATTACACTGTCCAACAGGGTGAAAGCGGTTAAACCTTCGCCGACCCTAGCGATAACCGCCCGAGCCGCTGCGATGCGCGCCGCCGGAAAAGATATTATCGGTCTCGGCGCCGGAGAGCCGGATTTCGATACCCCCGATCATATTAAAGCCGCCGCTATCAAAGCCATAAATAGCGGTTTCACCAAATATACGGCGGTGGACGGCACCGCCTCCTTGAAAAAGGCGATTATTCAGAAATTTAAACGCGACAACGCTTTGGATTACCAGGCCAATCAGATTCTGGTTTCCTGCGGCGGCAAACAAAGTTTTTACAATCTGGCGCAGGCTTTGCTCAATCCCGGCGATGAGGTGATTATCCCGGCCCCATACTGGGTGTCTTATCCGGATATGGTGCTGTTGGCCGACGGCGCGCCGGTTATCGTCGCGGCCGGACAGGATCAGCATTTTAAAATTACTCCGGCGCAATTGCGTAACGCGATAACGGACAGAACCCGTCTGCTGGTCATCAACAGCCCATCCAATCCAACCGGAGCCGCCTACTCCCTTGAGGAGTTAAAAGCGCTCGGCGCGGTGCTGCGCGATTTTCCGCGAATTTTGGTCGCTACGGACGATATGTATGAACATGTGTTGTGGAACAAAGGCCGGTTCGTCAATTTTCTGAACGCCAATCCGGATTTTTACGCCCGCACCATGGTGTTGAACGGCGTATCCAAGGCTTATTCCATGACAGGCTGGCGTATCGGCTACGCCGCCGGGCCGGCCGATCTGATAGAGGCCATGTGTATTATCCAGTCGCAAAGCACGTCCAACCCGACGTCTATTTCGCAAGTAGCGGCCGAAGAGGCCTTGAACGGCGATCAAGGTTGCATAGACGTGATGCTGGACGAATTTAAAAAACGCCATGATTTCGTGGTGGCGGAGCTTAACAATATCGCCGGCATTTCCTGTCTGCCGACCGACGGCACGTTTTACGTTTTTCCGAACGTCGAACAGCTGATCGCTAAAATTCCAAGCGTGAGCAACGATCTGGAATTCTCCGAATACCTGATCGAAAAAGCCGGCGTCGCGCTGGTGCCCGGCTCCGCGTTCGGCTGCGCCGGCCATATCCGCATATCCATCGCGACCAGCATGAGTAATCTGGAGAATGCGTTAATACGGATTAAACACGCCAGTTAGCGGTTGGCGTGGGTAATCGAAGATAGGTCAACTACCGGCGGATATCTTTGCTCTACAACAGGGCAATGAAAACTATACTATGCACAGGATCGGAATTCAGGGATAATTTCCTGACAATCTGTCGGTTAGTCATTTTTAAGGAGTTAACATGTCACTGTTTTTTGCTTACTTATCGGTGACTTTCTCGCTACTGTCCGCATTGGCGGCCTTGGCCGCCTACCATCGCGGCGCGGTAGTCGATGTGTTGTGCGGATTACTGAACCCCTGGCCGCGCGCCAAACAAAAAACCGCCGATTATCTATGCGCGGAACATTATGCCGACCGCCACCGTAACGGCCTGTTCGTGCTGCTGGGTTGTTCCGGCGTCAGCGCCGTGCTGGCCGGTATAGGCGTTCTGGAAAGCGGCGCCGTGAGCGCCGACGTTTTACCGCTTGGGCTGCCCTGGCTGCATTGGCATGTCCGTATCGATCCTCTGTCCGGTTTTTTCCTGTGCGTCCTGGGTTTGCCGCTATTCGCCGTCAGCCTATACGGTCCCGCCTATGTGCACGGGTTTGCGCACGGCAAGCACTCTTTTGCCGCGCTAGGCTTGTTCACCGGTCTGTTTGTGGCGGGCATGGAAATGGTGCTGCTGGCGGATGACGCGTTTTTCTTTATGATCGCCTGGGAAATGATGTCGGTCGCCAGTTATTTTTTAGTGGTTTACCAGCATGAGCATTCGGCCAATCGGCATGCCGGCTTTTTATATTTACTGATGGCCGTCATCGGCGCCATATCGATAGTGCTGGCGTTCGGCGTCTCCGCCGCGTTTGGCGGCGGCCTGAGTTTCGACCAGTTGCGCGGCGCCGTGTTAAGCCCCGCTTGGGCGAGCGTCGCCTTCGTGCTGTCGCTGATAGGCTTCGGCATGAAAGCCGGCCTGGCGCCCTTGCATGCCTGGCTGCCGGAAGCGCATCCGGTGGCGCCTTCGCATATTTCGGCATTGTTAAGCGGCGTCATGCTGAAAATCGCGGTTTACGGCTTCATCCGTTTCAATTTCGATTTGCTCGGGCAACTCTATTGGCAATGGGGCGTGGTCGTGCTGATCATCGGCGCCGCCACGGCTTTGCTCGGCATACTCTATGCGTTGCAGCAACAAAATTTAAAACGCTTGCTGGCGTATTCTTCCGTCGAAAATATCGGCATCATCTTTATGGCCATCGGCTTGTCGCAGATTTTTCTCAGCACCGGCCAAAAGGAGCTGGGTACGCTGGGTTTAGTGGCGGCCTTGTTTCATTGCCTGAACCATGCCTTATTTAAAACGCTGTTGTTCTTATGCGCCGGGATCATTATTCATCAAACCCATGAACAAAGCCTGGAAAACATGGGCGGCTTGATACATCGCATGCCGAAACTGGCGGCGATTTTTCTGGTCGGCATTTTAAGTATTTCCGCGTTGCCGCCGTTAAACGGATTTGTATCGGAGTGGCTGATTTTTCAGACCGCCTTGCAGGCCGTCAATCTGGAAAGCGGCGTGCTGCGCAGTTTGATACCGACCGCCAGCGCCATGCTGGCGCTGACATCCGCGCTGGCGGTAACCGGCTTTGTCAAGGTTTACGGCATTGCGTTTTTAGGTTTGCCGCGCACGCCGCATGCCGCGCATGCCCGTGAAATCCCGCAACGCGGCATGTTATTAGGTCCGGCGCTGCTGGCGCTATGCTGCATATTATTAGGCATTTTTCCGACCGTGTTGATTAATGATATGGGGGCGCTTACCCAGCAATTGACCGGTTTTACATTCACCAATATTTCCTCGCTGGGTTGGCTGTGGCTGACGCCGATATCGGCGGAAACCGCCGCTTACGCGCCGGCTCTGGTTTTGTTCGGCAGCATTATTGTCGTCTGGGCCTGCTATTACTTTTTATACCGCCGCACCGGTCTGGAGCCGCGCCGGGCCACACCGTGGGATTGCGGTTTCGGCGGGCTGAACGCGCATATGCAATATACTTCCGGATCTTTCAGCATGCCGATTCGCCGGATTTTCAAGCCGATCTACGAAGTTCACGAAGTGCATGAGGAACAACGCGAGGGCCCGTCGCAAACCCGCGTCACCTCGCTACGTTATCAATTCCATGTTCCGGATCGCGCCTGGCTGCGGCTTTATGAGCCGGCCGGGCGCGGCGTGCTGCGTTTAGCGCGTTTCGCGGGTAGAATTCAGACCGGCAATATCCGCATTTATTTGAGTTATTCGTTTTTTACATTGATTTTTCTATTATGGGTGATTAGTTAATGGACTGGATACTGGCTATTCTGGAAGCATTGATATTTATCGCCGCCGCTCCGTTGTTAACGGGCTGGGTCAAGATGGTCAAATGTTTGCTGCAAAATCGCACGCCGCCGCCGATTTACCAGCCTTACCGGGATTTACGCAAGCTTTACCTTAAACAGCCCATTTTGCCGCATTCGGCTTCCTGGATTTTCGGCGCCGCGCCCTATATCGTGTTCGCCGCCACGGTATTGTCGGCTGCTTTCGTACCGCTGATAGCCGTTAATTTGCCGACGGCGCGTATTGCGGATGTTATTGTTTTAGTGGGATTTTTCGCGTTGGCCCGGACTTTTCTGGTGCTGGCCGGCATGGATATCGGCACCGCGTTCGGCGGTATGGGCTCTTCGCGGGAAATGACGATTTCCTCATTGGCGGAACCGGCCATGTTAATGGCCGTATTTACGTTGGCGATGAGCGCGCATACCACTAATTTAGCCCAAGCCATTCAATATATATTGGATACCGGCTTGGTATTGCGGCCGTCCTTCGTGTTTGCGCTCGGCGCGTTGTTGCTGGTCACGGTCGCCGAAACCGGCCGCGTGCCGGTGGATAATCCGGCGACTCATTTAGAACTGACCATGATCCATGAAGCCATGATACTGGAATACAGCGGCCGCTGGCTGGCGTTGATCGAATGGGCCAGCCAGATCAAGCTGATGCTGTACGGCGTTCTAATCGCCAATATTTTCTTGCCGTGGGGTATCGCCGTCGACTTTTCCGCGAATTCTCTTGCCTGGGGCTTGCTGGCGATAGCATTGAAATTGGCGGCGCTGGGGATTTTGCTGGTATTATCGGAAACGGTATTCGCAAAAATGCGTATTTTCCGTATCCAGGAATATTTGAGTTTCGCCTATCTTCTCAGCGTGTTGGGCATGCTGAGCCATATAATTCTGGAGGCCCCGCGTGTCCATCCTTGAACTTGATCTTTATCAGCAAACCATATTGCTGCTTTCCGGGTTGATTACCCTGACGTCGTTTCTAATGCTCGGCCAATCGCGGCTGACCAGGCTGGTGCGGGTGTTCGCCATCCAGGGGTTTTTGCTGTCCGTGGCGACCGCGGTCGCCGCCGAGGTTTTGAACTATCCGCATCTGTATATATCGGCGATGCTGAGCTTGTTGGTGAAAGTCGTTATTATCCCGCTTATGTTGCGCGGCTTGATACATAGACTCGGCTTGCACCGGGTGATGGACACCATAGATCATCCGGCCAGGGTCATGATGTCCGGGGCGGCGCTGGTGGTGTTCAGTTATTACGTCAGCTTGCCGGTGATGGCCCATTCAACGTTAGTGACGCTGAACGCTATCGCCGTCAGTTTGGCGGTGGTGTTAATAGGCATGCTGTTGATGATTACCCGCCGTCAGGCGGTAGCGCATGTGGTCGGCTTTATGTCGATAGAAAACGGTTTATTTTTCGCGGCCGTGGTGTCCACCTATGGCATGCCCATGGTGGTGGAGTTAGGAATAGCATTCGACGTTTTGGTCGCCGCCGTGGTATTCGGGGTATTTTTCTTTCAAATCAACAGCAGCATCGATTCGTTGAACGTCGATCAATTGAGCAAGCTTAGCGAGGCAGATAATGATAGCCGTTAGTCTGGTGCTGCTGATTCCATTAGCCGGCATGCTGGTGCTGTGGCTTTACGGCGATTCGCCTAAAGCCGGCGTCATCAATATGCGCTGCAACGGATTGACGCTGATCGCCGCTGTCTGGCTGGCGGTCGACGCACTGTGGAACGGGCCGCAGATTTTTTGGCGCCAGTTGCTGTTTATCGATACCTTTAATGTTTATCTGGTGGCGCTGACGGCTTTTGTGGGATTTACCACTTCGATTTTCTCCGGCCCTTACATGCAGCACGAGAGAGACATAGGCCGGCTCACCGGCAAGCGCTTGAAACTGTATTACTCCATGTATCAAGGTTTCATGCTGGCCATGTATCTGGTGCTGACCGCCAATAACCTGGGCGTGATGTGGGTGGCCATGGAGGGAGCGACCTTGGCGACCGTTTTGCAGGTCAGCCTGTACCGCACTCCGGAATCGGTGGAGGCGGCCTGGAAGTATTTTATACTGTGCGGCGTCGGCATCGCTCAGGCCCTGTTCGGTACGGTGTTGCTGTATTTCGCCGCCGAGCAGAAACTCGGCGTAGGCGGCCATGCCTTGTTGTGGACGGTGTTGCACGATAACGCCTCGCAGCTGGATCCGGCCATCCTGAGTCTGGCGTTCGTATTTCTGCTGGTCGGCTTCGGCACTAAAATCGGTCTAGTGCCCCTGCACAGCTGGTTGCCGGACGCCCATTCCGAAGGCCCGACGCCGATGTCGGCGATTCTGTCGGGTCTGCTGTTGAACGACGCGTTGTACGCTGTTATCCGTTTCAAAATGCTGGTGGACGGCTCATTGGGCACGCATTTGGCCGGTGATTTAATGATGGGTTTCGGCTTGTTGTCCTTTTTGACGGCGGCCTTGCTGTTGCATCGCCAGACCGACATCAAGCGGCTGTTCAGCTATTCATCCATCGAACATATGGGCTTGATGACGTTCGCATTTGGCGTCGGCAGCCCTTGGGCTACATTCGCGGCGCTGTTTCATATGACGACGCATTCGCTGACTAAATCCGCTATTTTCGTCACGGTAGGCCATGCTTCTCAATTAGCCGGCAGCCAACGCATCGAGAAAATCCGCGGACTGTTGCTGACGCAACCGAGCATAGGCTGGGGCTTGTTAATGGGCGCCGTCGCCATCGCCGGCTTTCCGCCTTTCGGCGTGTTCGCCAGCGAATTCCTGGTGTTAGTCGCCACCATGCATGATTATCCCTGGTTGACCCCTTGGTTGCTGCTGGGTATAGGCCTGGCGTTCGCCGGTATATTCCGCCATTTGCAATCCATGGTGTACGGCGACGTCCCGGAAGGGCAAAAACCCATACACGCCAATCTCTGGCCGGTGGCTATCCATTTGGCGATCGTGCTATGGCTGGGTCTGGCCATTCCCGATTTTTTGGGTAGCTGGTTTAGCCAAGCGACATTATTGATTTCCGGAGGCTTGCCGCAATGAATAACCTTGAATCCGATAGCCTGACGCGATTGTTAGGCGACCTGGAAAGCCTGGGCGTCAAAAGTTTGGAGCTTGATACCGGTTTGTCCGTCCCGGCGCATATTTACGCTATCGACGCCGCCGGCTGGAGCAAGGCCGCCGGCATCGCCCGGCGCGATCATTGGCGCTGGGCGGGGGTATGGGCTGAAGAGCTTGGCGATGAATTTCGCGTGTATTGTTGTCTGGAGCAACAAGGACAATATCTTATATTGCATTGCCTGTTGCCGGCCGCTCAACCCCACCTGCCGTCGCAAGCGCATTTTTACTGGGCCGCTGACCGGCCGGAGCGCGCCATACGAGATATGTTCGGCATCCGCTTCGACAATCACCCGGACAAAAGGCGCTGGATACGCCATCAAGCCTGGGACGAACAATTTTATCCGCTGCGCCGCGATTTTCCAGTCGCGGGAAATAGGACAAAATCGACGCCGCCCGATAAAGACTATCCGTTTTTGAAGGCGCACGGCGCCAGCGTATACGAAATTCCGGTCGGCCCCATCCACGCCGGTATTATAGAACCGGGGCATTTCCGGTTTCTGGCGGTAGGCGAAACGGTGTTGCATTTGGAAGAACGCTTAGGCTATGTGCATAAAGGCATCGAGAAAATCGCCGAGGGCCGCGAGCCTGAAAGTTTGGCGCGTTTAGCCGGCCGGGTGTCAGGAGACACCACGGTCGGCCATACATGGGCGGCCTGTATGGCGATGGAGCGGGCGGCGGGTCTCGAAATCCCCGGCCGGGCCGCTTTCATCCGGGGCATATTGGCGGAACGCGAACGCGTGATTAACCATTTATGGGATATGGCGGCTTTGTGTAACGATGTCGCTTTTTCGTTCGCTTTTTTTCAGTTCGGGCGTTTGCGGGAAGTTTGGCTGCGGGAAAATCAAACCTATTTCGGCCACCGGTTGCTGATGGACCGCATCATATTGGGCGGCGTCCATACCGATGTCAGTCCGCAGGCGATCGCCCAGTTCCGCGCCACAATTAATGCCTTGCGCCGCGAATTGGATGAACTGCTAAGCATAGTCGACGATAATTCTTCGCTGGAAGACCGTTTTTTGGCGGCCGGATTTTTTTCTCCGGAATTGGCCGACGCCTTGGGAGCGCTGGGTTATGTAGGACGGGCCAGCGGCCAAAGTTTCGATGTGCGTAAAGATGCGCCCTATGCGCCTTATACGGAATTAAATATGCGCGTGGCGCTGGAAGAGCAGGGCGATGTCGCCTCCCGGTTTTGGGTGCGCTATAAAGAATTGCGCATCGGTTTAAGTTTGCTGGAGGAAATGATGGACAAAATTCCGGCCGGCGAATTGTGCGCCCCTTGGCGCGTCCCGGCCGCGGAAGCCGCCGGTTTTGCCGTCGTGGAAGGCTGGCGGGGGGAGATTTTGTGTTTCGTCCGCTTTGGCGCCGATAACAAAATCAGCCGTTATTGGCCGCGCGATCCCAGCGTTATCAACTGGCCAGCCCTGGAGAAGCTGACGCTCGGCAATATAGTTCCTGACTTTCCGGTGTGCAATAAATCGGTTAACGGTTCTTATTCCGGCCACGATTTGTAACAAGGCGCCTTATGCTGAAACTTTTTTATAAAATTCTAAAAACCGGTCTCCGTTCTGAAAAAGCGCCTAAACCGCTTTCCGTCCCGCTCCCCGCCGATCAAGCGCTGGAAGAAACCGGGCGTTTGTTGAAAACGGTGGTCGATAAACGCTTTCGCGGCAGTTTGGCCATCCGCCAGGTCGACGCCGGTTCATGTAACGGTTGCGAGCTGGAAATACATGCGTTGAACAATGTTTATTACAATATCGAGCGTTTCGGCATCAATTTTGTCGCTTCGCCGCGCCATGCCGATATATTAATGGTGACCGGCCCGGTGTCCCGGCATCTGGAAGCGGCGTTACTCCGTACCTACGAAGCAACGCCGAGCCCGAAATGGGTGGTTGCGGTCGGCGACTGCGGCGTGTGCGGCGGCGAGTTCGGCGTCTCTTACGCCAGTTGCGGGGCAGTGAGCAACGTGATACCGGTCGATCTGAACATTCCCGGCTGTCCGCCCACGCCGCTGGCTTTGCTGCAAGGCTTGCTGCAATTGTGTAATAGAATTTGAATTTGGCGGCGGCTTTGATTCCTTAGCCCCGCCAGTCCATACCTACGCCGATTAATTACTCCATAAGCCGCAATTCATAGGGTGCAATATGTTGACGGATTACGCTCTATCAGCTCCGCAAGCAATGAAGGCCAACAATTACAATATACACCAACGCCAATAGTGAAAAAACCGCTTCCAGCTATCGAATTCAGGTAGAGGAACATCGCAATGCCGTTAGGTTAAGCAAGGAACAGCTCCCTCTACCTCCGGGAGAGGTATCTACACAAGTATGAAGGATTAGGAAAATAGTCACTATTCCGCGAATTTTAAGTTAGCGTCAGCTATTCGGCTTTTGACGCCGGAGCGCCTAGCAGAGGACGCTGTGAATACGTCCGTGTAGCTTTCGCCCGGCCTCCATGCCGGTCAAACCTCTGCTAGGCGCTCCGGCGCCAAAAGCCAAGGTGGTCAGCTATCGGTAAGCTGTTAAACTTGTGTAGATACCTCTCCCGGAGGGAGAGGGGACGGCTTGTCGCTTAACTTAACGGCATTGGGGAACATCGGTTATTAAGTTTGGTCGCCTTAAGTGAATGTATTAATACATAGCCGATTATAGTTATATAAATATCTTAAAAGCAAATTGTTTAATTATAAGAAATAGTTAATGCATAAATTTGGCTATTGTAAATAATTTCAAATAGATTATAGTTAAGTCGTCTTAACAAATTAATCGACTGAATCTAGTCTGGGATGTCAATATGAACGCTTCAAAGAACTTATATAAAGATATCGCGACTGGTCTATTCTTAACTATTGGCGTGTTTGGTTTTATGTCGGGTGAGTTCGTTGTTTCCACCCTACTGTTCGGCGCGGCCTCGATTTTCAGTAATTTGAATTTAGATCACGCCGCGCTGTCATAATTGTTATACGGGCGAGACCCGCGTTGTTAATCTTGCAGTATCTAATACTCTGTTATCGAAGTTCACTGGATATGTTCTAGGCATTTCACGGCCAACTTAAAGCAGATTACCGGCTTAAGGAGTTCGACATGAAGTTTCCGATTGAATCTGCGCGAGCAATTTACAATAAAGGATTATTGTTAACGCCTCGTTGTTGCCGAATAGTGGCGAGACATAATCTCAATTCGATAATGATCGTTTTGTTTGGCTTGTTACATGTCGCGGACGGAGCGGTCACTTACCTGGGGTTGTGTTTTTCCAGCGTGATTGAAGTCAATCCAGTTCTCAATTTTTTTGCTGGACTGTTAGGGCTGGGGATCGCCATTATCTTGCTCAAGCTCACCATTCTTATTTTCATTACCGTTATATTTTTTGAACGGCATACCATAAAAGGCTGTTTTGGCACGGCGGCGCTGGCTTGGGCGGATACTGTCTATGGCTGGGTTGTAACAAACAATTTCGCCTTATTCATCGGCGCCTAACCGCGTTATGCGCCATGGCTCCGGCCAACATCTTGAGAACGCTCTTAGTACAATATTACAGTTCCGTTTTCTCCGTCCCTGCAAATGAAACGGGTTTGATGATAATATGCTGTTAAATTTTTAGGTTGATTGAATATGGCAAATTTACTATTCGAAAGAATAACAATGGATGCAAATATATACCACGGCATCTGTCCCTTATTTTATTAGCTTAAGCGACATGATTTTTGTTAAGAGCAATGTGGGCATTGTGCAATTGCTATCAAACGAATAGAGGATTAAACCATGTATCAAGCGATAGAAGCAATTTCAAAAGGAGGAGTAATTCTACCTCTTGAACCCGTACAGTTCGATGAAAACGAACATCTAGTAATCCTTCGGCTGCCGAAAAATTTGTCTTCAAATTCACTGCAACGGGCTCGAGGAGCAATGAAGGGCCAGTTGTCAAGCGTTAATGAATTCATTGCCGCAAAATCTCAGGAATTGGCGTTGGAAGAAAGGTGATGAATGGTTACTTGCTGGATGCGTGCGCGCTGATAGCTTTGCTGAATGATGAAAATGGCGCTGATAAGGTTGAATCGCTATTGAATGGTTCTGAACCGGTTTTGATGAGCGCTATTAATATGTTGGAAGTCGCCTACGATGCCGTGCGTAGAAGCGGCGGTAATACTGATGCGGCCAGTTTATGCCTGCAATTGGCGCAAAACGAGGGCATTGAAGTTCTATGGGCTCTCAGTGAGCCTGATTGGCTGGCTGCGGCACGTTGGAAAGCACGAGGCCGGCTCTCGCTGGCTGACGCGATTGCTTTGGCCGTATCTGAAACCAGAAAGCTGAAGTTAGTCAGCGCGGACCATCATGAGCTTGACGTATTAGTTTCAGCGGGATTAGTCGATGTTGAGTGGATACGTTGACAACATAAAACCCAGCAATCGTAAAAATATTCGGAAACCGAACCTGAATTGCCTTCGAATCCTGTATTCCATTTAATTTCATCCGGCTGCACAGACTATTGATATTGTTCGGGGAGATGCGCCAATCTAATGCTACGCATCGGTTGTGATTAGAAAGTTTTATACCAGCAATCAGTTAACTAGTTGTACAATTCCAACCATTTAATGCCTTGAAAGCATGATATTAAGGAACATATTTCGGAGCCTTTCATGTTAAATATCGAAATCGATAACCAAGAACTCGATGAAAATTTTATAGATCCATACGGTAACAATAAGCAAACGATTACTTACACCTTTGCCGATTTTGTATGGCAACGTAAAATCAAACAGGATATTGACGTATTAATTACCCTGATAGATGCAGGTGAAGCACTGCCTTTGCAAGAGGTCATGTAAGCTATTCGACGGTAACTAGCCGATCAATTATATGGTTAGTCCAGCATCCTCCGGTCCTGCTGGTTCAATTTTTGAAGGCCAAGTTGCTGCAACTTATTTGTTGTCGATGTTGATTGGGTCAGAACCGCGCGGTTTACCAGGAACTATCATAGATCAAGTAAAACTTCAAAGGGCTGAGGATGGATATCCTCTAGATGATGTCATTATTTGTGCTCATGATGAATTTGGAGAGCCAGCTACTCTAGAAATACAGGTTAAACGAAGTATAAGTTTTGCCCCTCATGATAGAGTCTTCAAGAAAATTGTTGAACAAATCGCAAAAGTATCGATTAAACCTGAGTTTTGGATTCAGCGATACGAGTTAGCAATAGCTACAGCCCAAACATCAAGACAGATAGATCATTCATATCTGGAAGTTTTAAATTGGGCGAGAAATGTAGGTGATGCAGCAACTTTTTTTGCCCGTATTAACAGAAAATTGTTACGTCCACCTTTATTTAATCCCCAACACCAATTTTAATCCCGATGTCCTTCAGGGATTATGAAGACAACAACCCTTTTTTAA
>JBEKBU010000067.1:0-16328 GCA_050015235.1 Methylomonas sp.
GGCGATAATATAGCCGTGACGGTAAAACTGATATCGCCGATCGCGATGGAGGAAGGATTGCGTTTTGCTATTCGAGAAGGCGGCCGTACCGTGGGCGCCGGTGTTGTTGCATCCATAATTGAATAGTCTCAAGTTTAAGTTGTAAGGTTTTCTGAATAGGTCAGTAGTTCAATTGGTAGAGCAGCGGTCTCCAAAACCGCAAGTTGGGGGTTCGAGTCCCTCCTGGCCTGCCATTCGGAATAAAATAGTTTTAACAAATTGATAATAAGATGAGCGCACAGGCAGAAGAAATTACGTCAGTTCTTGACATTGTAAAACTCGTTATTTCGCCTATATTAGTTGTTGTGGGGATTGTTGCGTTCTACTATTTCGCCGATTTGCCGGCGCTCTATCGGGTGCTGATGCTGTTGGCTATAGTGGGTCTGGCGATCGGACTGTGTTTCACTACGGCAAAAGGTCGTTCTGTTTGGGGATTTATGCTTGAATCCAAGCTTGAATTTAACCGGGTAGTATGGCCAACCCGTGATGAGGCGGTTCGCACGACTTTTTTGGTGATTTTAATGGTTTTTATAGTGGGTTTTGTGCTTTGGTTGCTTGATATGTTCTTGTTTTGGGGCGTACAGCAGCTGATGAATCAAGGGGTAAAATAATGACGCTTCGTTGGTATGTGGTTCATGCTTATTCAAATTTTGAAAATAAGGTTAAACAAGCTTTAGAGGAAAGAATAGTCCGTGATGGTTTGCAGGATTTTTTCGGCAAAATTCTAGTTCCCACCGAGGAAGTGGTGGAAATGCGGATGGGACAGCAGCGTAAAAGCGAAAGAAAATTTTTTCCCGGTTATGTGCTGGTGCAAATGGAGTTAAACGACGATACTTGGCATTTAGTAAAAAATATACCTAGAGTGCTCGGTTTTATTGGTGGGGCTTCCGATAGGCCGTCGCCTATTTCCGATAAGGAAGCAATGGCGATCTTAAGCCGCGTTGAAGAAGGGGTCAACAAACCTAGGCCAAAAGTATTGTTTGAAGTCGGTGAGGTGGTTAGAATAATCGATGGTCCGTTTAAAGATTTTAACGGCAATATTGAAGAAGTTAATTATGAGAAAAGCCGTCTGCGAGTTTCTGTACTTATCTTTGGCCGTTCTACACCGGTAGAGCTGGAATTCGGCCAAGTTGAAAAAATTTAATTTTTGATAGGCTTTTTATGGATCCCTGTCATTTTTATGACGGGGATTTTTGTTTGTTAGGGGAGCTGAAAAGCGTTTGCACCCATTAGGAGTATAGTATGGCAAAAAAAATTGATTCCTATATTAAGTTACAGGTCAAGGCCGGTGAAGCGAATCCCAGCCCGCCCATAGGCCCGGCTTTAGGTCAGCGCGGGGTTAATATTATGGAGTTCTGTAAAGCATTTAACGCGCGCACGCAAGAAGTTGAGAAAGGTTTGCCCTTACCTGTCGTGATTACGGTTTACAGTGATAAAAGCTTTACTTTTATTACTAAAACACCGCCCGCCACAGTATTGCTGAAAAAAGCGGTGGGCATTAAAAGCGGTAGCAGCAAGCCTAATTCCAATAAGGTCGGCACCGTCACACGCGCGCAATTGGAAGAAATTGCGAAAACGAAAATGGAAGATTTAAATGCGGCGGATATGGAGGCGGCGATAAAAATCATTGCCGGAAGTGCGCGCAGTATGGGTTTGAACGTGGAGGGCATGTAATGTCGCAATTAAGTAAAAAAGCTAAAGCGATCAAAGCAAAAGTGATACGAAGCAAACAATATTCGGTAGCTGACGCCGTTAGTTTGTTAAAAGAATTTGCAAATACCAAGTTCGATGAATCCATCGATGTAAGCGTTAATCTGGGCGTGGATCCGAGAAAATCGGATCAAAACGTGCGTGGCGCTTCCGTTTTACCCCATGGTACAGGTAAAACCGTACGGGTTGCCGTTTTTACTCAAGGGCCGAACGCGGACGCCGTGCGTGAAGCGGGCGCCGATGTGGTTGGTATGGAAGATTTGGCCGAACAAGTCAAAAGAGGGGAAATAAACTTTGACGTGGTTATTGCTTCTCCTGACGCAATGCGGGTCGTAGGTCAGTTAGGACAGATTTTAGGGCCAAGAGGTTTAATGCCTAATCCTAAAGTAGGCACTGTGACGCCCGATGTGGTTACGGCGGTTAAGAACGCTAAATCCGGGCAAGTCAGATACCGGACTGATAAATCAGGTATCATTCATTGCTCGATCGGAAAAGTATCGTTTGACGAAACCGCTTTAAAACAAAATTTAGAGTTTTTAATAGCTGATCTTAAAAAAGCTAAACCGACGGCGGCTAAGGGAGTCTATTTAAAAAAGATTGCTATTTCCTCGACCATGGGGCCGGGCTTGTGGATTGATCAAAATAGCATTGATATTTAATATATAAGTAAGACTTTGGGTTGCCGTAGTTACGGCAACCGTCAAAGACCGTAGGGGCTTTATGCTTAATAGCCTACGCAGACGGGAGCTGGAGCCGCGAAGCCGGTGATAGGGACCGTAAGGGGCATCAGTGATGATGCGTTTTATAGATTCCGATGCATAGTCGGAAAAAACCGGAGATATATGTGGCGCTCAATTTAGATAGCAAAAAAGTTGTCGTAGAGGAAGTTGCTGGATTCGCCGCTAAAGCCCTTTCAGCTGTTGCGGCTGAATATCGTGGTTTAACCGTAACCCAGTTAACGCAATTGCGGAAGAATGCTAGAGAAACTGGAGTTTATCTACGTGTAGTCAAAAATACATTGGCTAGACGTGCGATAGCTGGGACTGAGTTTGAATGTATGCAGCAAGGTCTGGTAGGACCTTTGATTCTGGCGTTTTCATTGGAAGATCCAGGTAGTGCGGCAAGGCTAATCAATGAGTTTTCAAAAACGAACAACAAATTGATCGCTAAAATCGTGGCTATTGGCGGCCAGGCTTATGACGGTTCTGAAATTGAGCGTCTGGCCAGGTTACCGACTCGCGATCAAGGCATCAGTATGCTGATGTCGGTAATGAAAGCCCCGATAGAAAAACTTGCCCGAACTTTGGCTGAAATCAGAGACCAGAAACAAGCGGCGTAATATTGCGCTCATCCAGTTTAAACGCAAAAAATAGAGGAATTTAAGAATGGCAATTTCGAAAGAAGAAATTTTAGAAGCAGTTGCAAATATGACTGTGATGGAAATCGTTGATTTAATTTCGGCGATGGAAGAAAAATTCGGCGTTTCCGCCGCCGCGGCTGTTGCAGTCGCCGCGCCTGTCGCCGCAGCCGCGGTTGTTGAGGAACAAACTGAATTTGATGTTATCTTAACAGGATACGGCGAGAATAAAGTAGCCGTTATTAAAGCGGTTCGTACTCTAACCGGCTTAGGATTGAAAGAAGCAAAAGACGCAGTTGAAGGTGCGCCGACAACTCTGAAAGAAGGTGTAAATAAAGCCGAAGCTGAAGCGGCTAAAAAGGAACTGGAAGCTGCAGGCGCTACGGCTGAAATCAAATAATTTTTTTGATAAAAAATCAGGCATAAGCCTAATTAAACCGGGCTGGCGGCTTTTTGCCGTCGGCCTTTTACTGTTTGTGCAGCAGACAGTAGTAAATAATCTCTGACGACGAAGGTATAGAAGTAATATGACCTATTCTTTTACCGAAAAAAAGCGTATCCGAAATAATTTTGGAAAAGGTACCGAAGTACTTGAAGTTCCATATCTTTTAGCAACACAAATCGATTCGTACGCAAGTTTCTTGCAGTCCGGCATAGAACCGAGCAAACGGCGGAACCAAGGTTTACATGCCGCATTTTTAAGCGTATTTCCGGTGGTAAGCCACTCTGGTTATGCTGTTCTCGAATATGTCAAATACCGTTTAGGCGAACCGGCTTTCGATGTGAGAGAGTGCCAACAACGAGGAGCGACTTTTTCCGCTCCCTTGCGTGTATTAGTCCGGTTAGTCATTTACGACAAAGATGCGCCCGCAAGCACTAAGGTTGTCAAGGATATACGAGAACAGGAAGTTTATATGGGCGAACTGCCGTTGATGACGGATAACGGCACTTTTGTCATTAATGGTACTGAACGGGTTATTGTTTCTCAGTTGCATAGATCGCCGGGCGTATTTTTTGATCATGACAAAGGTAAAACCCATTCTTCAGGGAAATTATTGTTCAATGCTCGGGTGATTCCTTATCGGGGTTCATGGTTGGATTTTGAATTCGATCATAAGGATGCCGTTTATGTGCGGATTGACAGACGCAGAAAAATTCCAGCCACGATTTTGTTAAGAGCTTTAGGGTTTGACAACGAAGAAATGATTAATATTTTCTTCGATACGAATAAATTTTCCTTGGGCGCCGATAAATTCATGTTTCATGTTGTGCCTGAACGCTTGCGGGGCGAGATGGCGGTATTCGATATTAAACATGCCGGTAAAGTATTAATTGAAGAGGGGCGCCGTATTACCGCCAAACATGTCCGGCAATTGGAGAAAACTGGAGTAACAGAGATTGAGGTGCCGAGAGATTATTTATACGGCAAGATTTTAGGTCACAATGTCGTGGATAAAGCGACAGGCGAGCTGCTCGCAAATGTTAATGATGAGATCACGGAAACCTTATTACAAAAATTGATCACCGCCGATATTAAGGAAATCAATACGCTTTATGTAAATGATTTGGATCGCGGCCCCTATATGTCCAATTCCATGCGTCTTGATACCACTGGAAACCGTATGGAAGCCTTGGTCGAAATTTATCGGATGATGCGTCCGGGTGAGCCGCCTACTGCTGAATCGGCGGAAAATTTGTTTGAAAATCTTTTCTTTACCGAAGAACGCTATGATTTATCCGCTGTAGGCAGGATGAAATTCAACCGGCGTTTAGGCCGGGAGGAAGTCGAGGGCTCCGGGACGTTGAGCAAAGACGACATAATTGATGTACTAAAAGAACTCATTAAAATTAGAAACGGCAACGGGACGGTTGATGACATCGATCATTTGGGTAATAGGCGCGTCCGCTCAGTCGGTGAAATGATTGAAAACCAGTTCCGAATCGGTTTGGTCAGGGTAGAGCGCGCTGTCAGGGAGCGGCTGACTTTGGCGGATTCCGAAGGTTATATGCCCCAGGAAATTATTAACGCCAAGCCTGTATCGGCATCTGTGAAGGAGTTTTTCGGCTCCAGCCAGCTGTCTCAATTTATGGATCAGAATAATCCTTTGTCTCAGGTTACTCATAAACGCCGGGTATCGGCCCTGGGTCCAGGGGGTTTGGCCAGGGAACGGGCGGGATTTGAAGTTCGCGACGTTCACACGACCCATTATGGACGGGTTTGTCCGATAGAAACTCCCGAGGGGCCTAACATAGGTTTAATCAACTCCCTGTCGGTATATGCCAGAACTAATGAGTACGGCTTTTTGGAGACTCCTTACCGGAAAGTGGTCGAGGGCAAGGTAACCGATCAGGTGGACTATATATCCGCTATTGAAGAAGGTGATTATGTCATCGCTCAGTCCAGTGTGGCGGTTGATGAGCATGGTAAATTGGTGGAGGGTTTGGTGTCTTGCCGATATAAGGATGAGTTTACCCTGGCTTCATCCGATACAGTGCAATACATGGACGTATCGTCGAAGCAAATTGTATCGGTGGCGGCTTCCATCATCCCTTTCCTTGAGCACGATGACGCCAATCGGGCCTTGATGGGCTCCAACATGCAGAGACAAGCCGTTCCGACTTTGCGCGCCGAAAAACCTTTAGTCGGTACGGGTATGGAACGGGTAGTTGCTAAAGATTCCGGCGTGACTGTCGTCGCAACGCGCGGAGGGCGTATTGAAGCTGTCGACGCCGCGCGGATTGTGGTGCGCGTCAATGACGATGAGACTATTGCCGGCATTCCGGGTGTTGATATTTATAATCTGATTAAATACACCCGGTCTAACCAGAACACCTGTATTAATCAAAAACCCTTGGTCCAATTAGGCGACATAGTCTCAAAAGGCGATATTCTGGCGGATGGCCCTTCAACCGATTTGGGTGAGCTGGCTTTAGGCCAAAATATGTTAATCGCCTTTATGCCTTGGAACGGATACAACTTTGAGGATTCTATTCTGGTGTCCGAGCGGGTAGTTAAAGAAGATCGGTTTACGACTATTCATATTGAAGAAAAAACCTGCGTCGCCCGGGAAACTAAACATAGTCCGGAAGAAATTACGGCGGATATTCCGAATGTCAGTGAAGAAGCGCTTTCCAAGCTGGATGAATCCGGGATTGTTTATGTTGGCGCCGAGGTTAAAGGCGGCGACATTTTAGTTGGCAAAGTCACGCCTAAAGGTGAAACGCAATTAACGCCCGAAGAAAAATTATTGCGAGCGATTTTTGGCGAAAAAGCGGCCGATGTTAAGGATACTTCTCTGCGTGTCCCAGGTAATGTGCGTGGTACTGTCATTGATGTTCAAGTATTTACTCGCGACGGCGTTAAAAAGGATAAGCGGGCGTTGGAAATTGAAGAAGCGGAAATCAAACGTTATCGTAAGGATCTGGATGACCAGTTGAAAATTGTCGAACACGATATTTTTGCTCGTGTTAAAGATATGCTGGTTGGAAAAAAAGCTGAAAAATGTCCGCAACTTAAAAAAGGTGAAGACATTACTGCCGTCTATCTGGACGGTTTAGCCCATGCAGAGTTGTTGAAAATTAAAACTCAGGATGAGGATGTTAACTTGCATCTGGAGACTGTCAGCGAGCAGGTAGAGCAACAACGCAAAGAGTTTGACGAACGCTTTGAGCAGAAAAAGAAAAAAATTACCATGGGCGACGATTTGGCGCCTGGCGTGTTGAAGATGGTCAAGGTTTATCTGGCGGTGAAAAAGCGTATCCAGCCTGGCGATAAGATGGCGGGACGGCACGGAAATAAGGGTGTAATATCGCAAATCGTTCCGATTGAAGATATGCCTTATACAGCAGACGGTAATCCTGTCGATATTTTATTAAATCCACTCGGCGTACCTTCCCGGATGAATGTCGGACAGGTGTTGGAGACTCATTTGGGCTGGGCCGCCAAAGGCTTGGGGATTAAGATAGGCAAAATGCTGGAAGCTCAGGCAAAAGCCATTGAGATTCGAGGATTTTTGGAGCAAATTTATAATTGTAGCGGTAGAAAAGAAGATCTGAATTCGTTTACCGATAAAGAAATTCTGGAAATGGCGGTTAATTTAATTTCGGGGGTGCCGATGGCGACGCCTGTTTTCGATGGCGCCTCGGAGGATGATATTCGTACTATGCTGAAATTGGCGGATCTACCGGTACATGGCCAGACTGTGTTATACGACGGATTAACCGGTGAGCCCTTCGAACGCGAAATAACGGTTGGTTATATGTATATGCTGAAGTTGAACCATCTGGTGGACGATAAAATGCATGCCCGTTCGACTGGTCCTTATAGTTTAGTGACGCAGCAACCTTTGGGCGGCAAAGCGCAATTTGGCGGCCAGCGTTTCGGTGAAATGGAGGTTTGGGCGCTAGAAGCCTATGGCGCCGCGTATACACTGCAAGAGATGTTGACCGTGAAGTCGGATGATGTAACCGGAAGAACGCGTATGTATAAGAATATTGTCGACGGTAATCATTCCATGGAAGCGGGTATGCCTGAATCCTTTAACGTATTGGTCAAGGAAATACGTTCATTGGCGGTCAATATCGAAATGCAACAGGATTAATAATAAAAGTCGCAAAAATATCCGGATTTGGTCTGGATACCATTTATAGAGGGTAAGCTATTGAAAGACTTAATGAATTTTCTTAAGCGTCAAGGTCGTACGGACGATTTTGATACTATCCGTATTGGATTGGCATCTCCGGACATGATACGTTCATGGTCTTACGGAGAAGTAAAAAAACCCGAAACTATCAATTACCGGACATTTAAGCCTGAACGTGATGGTTTGTTTTGCGCCAAAATTTTTGGGCCGATCAGCGATTATGAATGTTTGTGCGGTAAATATAAGCGTTTAAAGCACCGAGGCGTCATCTGCGAAAAGTGCGGGGTAGAAGTTACGTTATCGAAAGTTCGCCGCGACAGGATGGGGCATATCGATCTGGCGAGTCCGGTTGCGCATATTTGGTTTTTAAAATCCCTGCCTTCTCGTATCGCATTATTACTGGATATGACATTGCGTTCGATTGAACGGGTGCTGTATTTCGAAACCTTTGTAGTTACCGATCCCGGCATGTCGCCTTTGGAAAAGGGTCAACTGTTGACGGATGAAGAATATTTGGCGGCTGTTGACGAACACGGTGACGATTTTGTGGCGAAAATGGGCGCCGAGGCGATCTATGATTTGTTAAAATCAATCGATTTAAAAGACGAAATCAATGTTTTACGTGAGGATATCAATTCGACGAATTCCGACACGAAAATTAAAAAATTATCTAAGCGTCTGAAAGTAATCGATTCGTTGCTGGCTTCCAATAATCGTCCAGAATGGATGATTATGACCGTCCTGCCGGTGCTGCCGCCGGAATTGCGGCCGCTCGTGCCTCTGGACGGCGGACGTTTCGCAACGTCTGATTTAAACGACTTGTATCGCCGCGTCATCAATAGAAACAATCGATTAACCCGATTGCTGGATTTGAATGCGCCGGATATTATTGTCCGTAACGAAAAACGTATGTTACAAGAGGCCGTGGATGCGTTGCTAGATAATGGCAGGCGTGGCCGGGCTATTACCGGCAGCAACAGAAGGCCGTTAAAATCCCTGGCGGATATGATCAAAGGCAAGCAGGGCCGTTTTCGGCAAAACCTGCTTGGAAAGCGCGTGGATTATTCCGGCCGTTCCGTTATTGTGGTGGGGCCGACGTTACGCTTGCATCAATGCGGGTTACCTAAAAAAATGGCGCTTGAATTATTTAAGCCGTTTATTTTTAGTAAGCTACAGTTGCGGGGTTTAGCCACCACCATTAAGGCGGCGAAGAAGATGGTGGAGCGTGAAGGCGCCGAAGTGTGGGATATTCTCGAAGAAGTCATACGTGAACATCCTGTACTGTTGAATCGTGCGCCCACCTTACATAGATTGGGAATTCAAGCGTTTGAACCGATTTTGATTGAAGGTAAGGCGATTCAATTACACCCTCTTGTTTGTAGCGCATTTAATGCGGACTTTGACGGCGACCAGATGGCGGTGCACATCCCGTTATCCGTGGAAGCACAGCTAGAAGCCCGCACGTTAATGATGGCCACCAATAATATCTTGTCGCCCGCTAACGGCGAGCCGGTAATCAATCCGTCTCAAGACGTGGTGTTAGGCTTGTATTACATGAGCCGCGAAAAGATTAACGCCAGAGGAGAAGGCAGCGTGTTTGTCGATACCTCGGAAATCCAGAAGGCTTTAGAAAGCAAGTGCGTGGAATTGCAATCAAAGGTTGAGGTCAGAATTATCGAAAAGCTTAAAAACGCGGAAGGTAAATTCGAAACATTCGTCAGTAGAAAAAAAACCACCGTGGGCCGGGCATTGATTTGGGATATCGTTCCTGACGGGATGCCTTACGATCTGGTGAATGTGGATATGACTAAAAAGAATATTTCCAGATTAATCAACTATAGCTATCGATATTTAGGTATTAAAGAGACCGTTATACTGGCCGATCAAATCATGTATATGGGTTTTAAATACGCAACCCGCTCCGGCGTATCCTTCGGGATTGAGGATATGGAAATTCCGGCGAAAAAAGCGGATATTATTCGCGCCGCCGACGCGGAAGTCGGTGAAATACAAAATCAATATGCTTCCGGATTAGTTACGGACGGAGAACGATACAATAAAGTTGTGGATATTTGGTCGCGCGCCAATGATCAGGTCGCCAAGGTCATGATGGAGGGTCTCGGCGAAGATGAGGTGATCAACGCTCAAGGTGAAAAGGTTAAGCAAAAATCATTCAATTCCATCTTTATGATGGCTGAATCCGGCGCTAGAGGCTCCGCGGCGCAGATTCGCCAATTAGCGGGGATGAGGGGATTAATGGCGAAACCGGACGGTTCGATTATCGAAACGCCCATTACCGCGAATTTCCGCGAAGGCCTGGATGTGCTTCAATACTTTATTTCCACTCATGGCGCGCGGAAAGGTTTGGCCGATACCGCGCTAAAAACAGCTAATTCGGGTTATTTGACCCGCCGGCTTGTGGATGTTGCTCAGGATTTAGTGATTTCGGATATTGATTGCGGCACCAAAAACGGTTTGACAATGATGCCTATCATTGAAGGCGGCGATGTGGTCGAGCCTTTGGTCGAGCGTGTATTGGGCCGCGTGACGGCAGTCGATGTTATGGATTTAGCTGGCGAAAAGCTGTTAATTCCCTCCGGAACAATGATCGATGAAAATCTTGTCTCGATATTAGAGGACAACGGTATTGATAAAATGCTGGTGCGCTCGGTCATTACGTGCGAATCTCAAAAAGGCGTATGTAGTAAATGCTATGGACGGGATTTGGGGCGCGGCCATTTGGTGAATATTGGCGAAGCGGTTGGCGTAGTCGCCGCGCAATCAATCGGCGAACCGGGTACGCAGTTAACTATGCGGACGTTCCATATCGGCGGCGCGGCTTCGCGGTCCGCGGCAATCAGCAACGTGCAAGTAAAATCTGTCGGCGCCGTGAAATTGAATAATCTGAAAACAGTTAGAAATAGAGAAAATAATTTGGTGGCGGTATCCAGGTCAGGTGAAGTTGGGGTCATGGATGATTATGGCCGCGAGAGAGAAAGATACAAAATTCCTTATGGAGCTGTGTTATCTATTGATGACGGCGGTCCGGTTAACGCCGGCGATATTATCGTTAACTGGGATCCACACACGCATCCGGTTATTACAGAGGTGGATGGTGTTATTCAGCTTATTGATTTTATGGATGGCATTACCGTTCAGGAGCATTCCGATGAAGTCACCGGCCTGATTTCCAGAGTAGTTACCGATCCGAAGCAAAGAAGCTCCGCCGGTAAGGAATTAAGACCGATGGTGCGTCTGATTAATCATGACGGCGGCCAAATCAACCTGCCGGGCACAGAAATTCCCGCCCAGTATTTCCTACCGGCTGGCGCTATCGTTGGCGTAAAAGACGGTGGTGAAGTAAAGGTTGGCGACGTACTGGCAAGAATCCCACAGGAATCAAGTAAAACTCGCGATATTACCGGCGGTTTGCCGCGTGTGGCGGATTTATTCGAGGCGCGTAAAACCAAAGACCCGGCAATATTGGCTGAAGCAACCGGTATGGTTGCCTTCGGCAAAGAGACTAAAGGCAAGCAAAGAGTTATTATAACAGATGGGGAAGGCGAGCAATATGAAACGCTGATACCGAAATGGCGCCATATCACCGTTTTCGAAGGCGAGTTTGTCGAGAAGGGTGAAACGATTGCCGAAGGCGAATTAACTCCGCATGATATTCTGCGTTTACGCGGTATTGAAGAGCTTGCAGATTATCTGGTTAAAGAAATTCAGGATGTTTACCGTCTCCAAGGCGTGAAAATCAATGATAAGCACATTGAGGCGATTATTCGGCAAATGTTGAGAAAAGTTGAGATTACTGCTTCCGGCGACACCGATTTTGTTAAAGGCGAGCAAGTGGAGCGCTGCCTGCTTAATGCAGTAAATGCTAAGATAGAACGGGAAAATAAAATTCCGGCTAGTTACGATTCAATGTTATTGGGGATAACAAAAGCTTCATTGGCGACTGAATCGTTTATTTCGGCGGCCTCGTTCCAAGAAACCACGCGCGTGTTAACGGATGCGGCCGTAAGAGGCATCAGTGATGGTCTGTACGGTTTGAAGGAAAATGTGATAGTGGGTCGCTTAATACCTGCTGGAACCGGGTTGGCGTATCATGAGCAGAGACGCAGGAAGCATGCGTCGGATACATTGCATATTACTGAAATATCGCCCCAGATAGCTGAAGCGGTTGATGTAGAAGAAGCTTTAAAACAAGCTTTGAATACCGATTAGTAATAAAATGTTTAAAAATATCTTGACCATATTAGGGTAGAGCTGTATTATGCTCTATTCACATGAGTCGAGTACTCAGAGATGGCGATATCAGCACCCGTTATTTAAGCTGAATATTGTTTGTAATATATTGGAAGCTATTGGAGTAGTTAAGAATGGCCACGATCAATCAGTTGGTCCGAAAGCCTCGTGCTAAAAAAATTGAAAAAACCAATGTTCCGGCGTTGGAAGCCTGCCCGCAAAGAAGGGGAGTTTGTACTCGAGTCTATACAACCACGCCTAAGAAGCCTAATTCCGCTTTGCGTAAAGTTGCTCGGGTCAGGTTGACAAACGGCTCCGAGGTTAGTAGTTACATTGGCGGCGAAGGGCATAATCTGCAGGAGCATTCCGTGGTCCTGATTAGAGGCGGGAGGGTAAAAGATCTGCCGGGAGTGCGTTATCACGTTGTGCGGGGAAGTCTTGACACCTCAGGGGTTAAGGATAGACGTTGCGGACGTTCGAAATATGGCGCAAAGAGACCTAAAAAATAAGGCTGGTTAGAATGTCAAGAAGAAGAGAAGCAGAAAAAAGAGTTATCAATCCCGATCCGCGTTTTGGTAGTGATATGCTGTCAAAATTTATGAATATGATCATGGAGCACGGTAAGAAATCGGTGGCCGAAAAAATTGTCTACGGCGCCTTGGATATGATTGAAAGTAAAGGTCATAAAGAATCTCTGGAGTTGGTGGCCAAGGCTCTGGAAAATGTTCAGCCGCGAGTTGAAGTAAAATCCAGGCGGGTAGGCGGCGCAACTTATCAGGTGCCGGTGGAAGTTAGGCCAGCGAGGCGCTTGGCTTTGTCTATGCGTTGGTTGATTGACGCCGCTCGGAAAAGAAATGAAAGAACAATGTCGGCTAAACTGGCCGGCGAGCTGTTGGATGCATCGGAAGGACGGGGCGCCGCGGCAAAAAAACGTGAAGATACTCATAGAATGGCTGAGGCAAACAAAGCATTTGCGCATTACCGCTGGTAATGCCGGTTAGTTGAAGGTTGTTGTTGTGTCAAGAAAAACGCCTATAGATCATTATCGTAATATAGGCATTATGGCTCACATTGACGCCGGCAAGACAACGACGACCGAGCGGATTTTGTTTTATACCGGAGTATCTCATAAATTGGGTGAGGTGCACGATGGTACGGCGACCATGGATTGGATGGAACAGGAACAGGAACGAGGGATTACGATTACATCCGCCGCCACAACTTGTTTTTGGTCAGGGATGCAAAAACAATACCCTGCACATCGTATCAATATTATTGATACGCCTGGCCATGTAGATTTTACTATTGAAGTTGAACGTTCTCTCCGGGTTTTGGATGGCGCCTGTGCGCTGTTCTGTGCGGTTGGCGGTGTTGAGCCTCAGTCGGAAACCGTTTGGCGGCAAGCTAATAAATACCGTGTCCCCAGGCTTGTATTCATTAATAAAATGGATAGAACCGGGGCTGATTTTTTTCGGGTTATTGAACAAATTAAGAGCCGGCTAGGCGCCCAGGTTGTGCCAATGCAATTGCCGATTGGCGCGGAAGATTCGTTTAAAGGAGTTGTCGATCTACTGCGGATGAAAGCGGTTTATTGGGATGAAGCGAGTATGGGCTTATCCTATGAGGTTAAGGAAATACCTGTTGAAATGCTGAAAGACGCCGAAAAATGGCGCGAAGTTTTGATTGAAAGGGCGGCGGAAGGTAATGAGCAGCTAACTGAAAAATACTTGGACGAAGGAACCCTAACGGAACAGTAAATCAAGCTGGGAATTAGAACTCAGGTTATTGCAAATCAGTTGGCGCCGGTATATTGCGGCTCCGCGTTTAAGAATAAAGGCGTCCAATGTTTATTGGATGGCGTGCTGGATTATTTACCTTCACCCGCTGATAAAGAGCCGGTAAAAGGGCTGGGGGCTACAGATGGCGATTGCGTTCAACGCATGCCGTCCGATGAAGAAAGTTTTGCCGCACTGGCGTTTAAAATCGCAACAGATCCGTTTGTTGGAATTTTGACATTTATAAGAGTGTACTCCGGAGTGATGAATTCCGGCGATACAGTGCTTAACGCCGCAAAGGGAAAAAAAGAGCGGATAGGTCGCATTGTGCAGATGCACGCTAATAGCCGGGAAGAAATATCGGAAATAAGAGCGGGCGATATTGCAGCGGTAATAGGGCTGAAGGAAGTTAGCACCGGAGATACTTTTTGTGAAATCAATGCGTCGATTTTGCTTGAAAAAATAGAGTTTCCGGAGCCTGTAATCGCAATAGCGGTCGAGCCTAAAACAAAAGCCGATCAAGATAAAATGGGGGGCGCGTTAGCTCGGCTTGCCCAAGAAGATCCATCTTTTCGCGTCTCTACCGATGCGGAGTCCGGGCAGACGATTATTTCAGGGATGGGAGAGCTGCATCTGGAAATCATTGTTGACCGGTTAAAACGTGAATTCGGCGTCGCCGCCAATGTCGGGACGCCGCAAGTCGCTTATCGCGAAACGATAGGGAAGTCGGTGGAATGTGAAGGGAAATTTATTAGGCAGACCGGTGGGCGCGGGCAGTATGGACATGTCTGGCTAAGGTTGGAGCCTAATGCATTGGGTAGCGGTTACGAGTTTATCAATGAGCTGCCTGGCGGGGTTATTCCCAAGGAATTTATTCCGGCTATTAATAAAGGTGTACAGGAACAAATGGAAAATGGCATAATAGCGGGTTTTCCCGTTGTTGATGTTAAGGTCAGTTTATTTGATGGGTCATATCATGATGTCGATTCTAATGAAATGGCTTTCAAAATAGCAGGCTCCATGTGTTTTAGAGATGGAGCGGAAGCTGCAAACCCGGTGTTGCTGGAGCCTATAATGAAGGTTGAAGTGGTGACGCCGGAAGACTATATGGGAGAAGTGGTTGGCGATATTACGCGACGTAGAGGTCTTATTCAGGGCATGAACGAAGCGCCGGCGGGTAAAACTATTGAGTGTGAAGTGCCGCTGGCGGAAATGTTCGGCTACGCAACCGATTTAAGATCGGCCACTCAGGGAAGGGCGACATATAGTATGCAGTTCGAAAAGTATAACGAAGCGCCTGCAAATATTGCGGAAGCTATTATTAGAAAAGTATCTTGATTCTTTTATAAAAATTAGGTAATGACTCATGGCTAAAGAGAAATTTGAAAGAAAAAAACCGCACGTTAACGTAGGCACGATAGGTCACGTTGATCACGGAAAAACCACTTTAACTGCGGCGCTGACCAAAGTCATGGCGGAGTTGCAAGGGGGAGAGGCCAAAGCTTTCGATCAAATCGATAATGCGCCGGAAGAGCGTGCAAGAGGTATTACGATCTCGACCTCGCATGTCGAATACGAATCGGCGAATCGCCATTATGCGCATGTGGATTGCCCGGGCCACGCCGACTATGTAAAAAACATGATTACCGGCGCGGCGCAAATGGACGGAGCGATTCTGGTATGTTCGGCGGCGGATGGCCCGATGCCGCAAACCCGTGAGCACATTCTGTTATCAAGACAGGTAGGCGTGCCGTATATTGTGGTGTTTTTGAACAAAGCCGACATGGTGGATGACCCGGAATTGATCGAGCTGGTGGAAATGGAAATTCGAGAGTTATTGAATCAATATGAATTTCCTGGAGACGACACGCCGATCATCATTGGTTCGGCGTTGAAAGCGCTGGAGGGAGAAAACAGTGAAATTGGCGTGCAATCGGTGGTTAAGCTGGTTGAGGCGTTGGACACTTATATCCCGCAGCCGGAACGGGCGATAGACGGAAAATTTTTGATGCCGATAGAAGACGTATTCTCGATATCGGGCCGTGGAACGGTGGTTACCGGTCGTATAGAGCGCGGCATCATCAAGGTTGGTGAAGAGGTGGAAATTGTGGGTATCAAACCGACAGTGAAAACGACCTGTACCGGCGTGGAGATGTTCCGTAAATTACTGGATCAGGGTCAGGCGGGCGATAACGTCGGCGTGTTGTTGCGTGGAACGAAAAGAGACGACGTAGAGCGCGGCCAGGTGTTGGCGCACGTGAACAGCATTAAGCCGCATGCGCATTTTAAAGCGGAAATCTACGTATTATCGAAAGAGGAAGGCGGGCGTCATACGCCGTTTTTCAACGGTTACCGTCCGCAGTTTTACTTCCGGACGACGGACGTGACCGGCGCGGTGGATTTGCCGGAAGGAGTGGAGATGGTGATGCCGGGCGATAATATAGCCGTGACGGTAAAACTGATATCGCCGATCGCGATGGAGGAAGGATTGCGTTTTGCTATTCGAGAAGGCGGCCGTACCGTGGGCGCCGGTGTTGTTGCATCCATAATTGA
>JBEKBU010000068.1:0-16314 GCA_050015235.1 Methylomonas sp.
AGACGCGGCCGGGAACAACAGCGCCCGGATGATGCTGGAGCGCGACGTCGCCAACATGACCGCCTACTTCGGCCGCTTCGCGCCCGAATTATTGGCTACCGATTACGGCAGGGAGATTTGGAAGCTTTACCAAAGCGGCGAACTGCATCCGGAAACGCAACTGACCGGCTGCTTCGCGGAAAGTAGCGGACCGGCGGACGTGCCGAGCGTCATGCGGGAGATAGACGCCGCGCGGGAAGAAAACGAGGCGAAGCAACGTTACCTGGAGAGCGTCTCGATAAACTAGAGGGAACCTCGAAAAACCTGTCATTGATGCTTCGACAAGCTCGGCGCGAACGGAGAAGTTGTTGATTATCATGGCTCCACGTTCGCACTGAGCTTGTCGAAGCGTGGTTTTCCGAAGTTCCCTGGAAATAGGATTGAATTTTTTTAAGCAGAAGCAGGTGAGCCATCCATTATGACAAAAGGCGCGCAAGACATCCTGTTCAAACATAATGCCCAGTGGCTGATGGACGTCGCGGCGGACGCCATGCTCGTCGCCGGCGCCGGCGGGGATATTCTGCTGGTCAATTCCGCCGCCGAACGTCTGTTCGGCTATACTCGGGACGAATTCGCCGCGCTCGGCGTCGAGGACTTGATCCCGCCGCGCTTCCGCGCCTTACACGGCGAAAAGCGCGCCGATTACACCGCGCACCCCATTGCCCGCACCATGGGCGACCGGCTCGACATAGTCGGCTTGCGCCGGGATGGCGCTGAATTCGCCGCGAACGTGAGTCTTACCCCTCTCGAAGAGGGGCTGGTGTTGGCCATGGTATACGACATTACCCGCGCCAAGCAGTCCGAATTGGCGCTCGTGGAAGCGCGGGAGTTCGCCGAAAGCATCGTCGCCACCCTCCAGGAGGCGCTGGTGGTGTTGGATGCCGAGGCGCGGGTGGTTTCCGCTAACCAGGTTTTTTATCGGGCGTTTCGGCTCAATGAGCAAGATACGTTAGGCCGGGTCTTCTTTGAACTGAATGAGCGGCAATGGGACATTCCGGAGTTGCGCCAACTCTTGGCTGAAGTTCTGCCGAATAAAAAGTGGGTCGAAGCCTTCGAATTGCGGCGCGAATTCCCCGGCATCGGCAGCCGCACCGTGCTCATCGGCGCCCGCCTGATAGAATGGAAGTCCGATCGGCCGGCTCTGACCCTGCTCACGTTTCTAAATATCACCGAACGTAAGCGCCTGGAAGCGGAGCAAGTGCGCATGATCCATGAACTGAAAAACGCCAATGAGGAGCTGATAAACTTCGCCTACGTGGTTTCCCACGATCTAAAGGCGCCGCTACGCGCCATAGGTTCGCTGGCTGACTGGATCGCCGCCGATCAGCGGGACAAGCTCGATACCGATGGCCAGGAGCACCTGCGCCTGCTCATCCAGCGCGTGAAGCGCATGGACGCCCTCATAGACGGCGTGTTGCGCTATTCGCGTATCGGCAGGATAAACGAGGATGACGTCACGGTCGATCTCGACGTACTGGTGCATGAGGTAATCGATTTACTGGCGCCGCCCGCGCACATTTCCGTCGCGGTCAAATCCGGGTTACCGGTGATCCGTATGGAGAAGACCGCCATTCATCAAGTATTTCAGAATCTCATCGCCAATGCCATCCGCTATCAGGACAAGCCCGAGGGCCGCATCGAAATCGGCTGGGCCGACCGGGGCGAAAGCTGGTGTTTCAGCGTCGCCGATAACGGGCCCGGCATCCAGAAACGCCATTTCGAACGTATTTTTCAATTGTTTCAGACGCTGAATCCGCGCGATCGCGTTGAAAGCACCGGCGTGGGCCTCGCCATCGTCAAGAAAATCGCCGAGCAATGCGGCGGGCATGTCTGGGTCGAGTCCGTTCCCGGTCAGGGCGCTACCTTTTTTTTCACCTTACCCAAAACAATTCCCCAAACACCGGAAGGACAAGCCCAACATGAAAGAAAACTGTAAAGCGATTCTACTCGTCGAGGACGATCAGGTGGACGCCATGACCGTGCGGCGGGCGCTTAAGGAACTGCATGTCGTCAATCGTCTCGACCATGTGGAAAATGGTGAGGAAGCGTTGGCCTATTTGCGCGAAGCGGGTAGGGATAGCCCGTGTCTGATCTTGCTGGATATTAATATGCCGATCATGAACGGCGTCGAGTTTCTGCAGGTGGTCAAGGCGGCGCCCGAGTTGAAGCGGATTCCGGTCGTCGTACTCACCACCTCCGATGAGCAGATAGACAAGGTGGATACGTTTGATTTAGGCGTTGCGGGTTATATGCGCAAACCCGTGGACTATCGGCAATTTGTCGAGATCATTCGCGCCATCGACGCTTATTGGACCCTCAGCGAGTCGCCGGTATGAGCCCCGCCCTGATCGATAAATCAACTATCCGCCTGCTATTGGTGGACGACGACCGGTTTGACCGCCTGGCTTGCAAGCGCGCGCTCGCGGCGCATCCGGATTGCGACTTTGTTGTCATCGAGGCCGAAACCGGCGCTCAAGGCCTTAAACTCGCCCAAGCCGACCAGCCCGATTGCATCCTGCTCGATTATCATCTGCCCGATATGAACGGTGTGGAGTTTCTCGTCGCGCTAGCCGATGAAACCGGCGAGCTGCCGATACCCGTAGTGATGCTGACCGTGTCGGATAACGCCGTGGTCGCGGTCGACGCGCTGAGGTTGGGCGCTCGCGACTATGTGGTCAAGAGTACGGAAAGCCAATCGCTGCATTGGCTGCCGGCCGTGGTGTTCCGCGTGCTGCGCGAGCAGCAGTCCGTCCGGGAAAAGGCGCTGGCCCTGGAGCAGCTATGCAAAGCCGAGGCCAAATACCGCACGCTGGTGGAGCAAATCCCGGCCATTACCTACGTCGCTTCGTTGGAAAGTCCGGGAAAACTGTTATATCTCAGCCCGCAAATTCAGCAATTGGGTTTCCCGCCCGAGGAATGGCTGGCCGATCCGGAAGGCCTGCTCAAGCGGGTGCATAGCGACGACCGTCAAGCCGTGAGCGAGGCCTACTCGCAAATCTACGCGCGCCATACCCCGCTACGTTGCGAATATCGGCTGATCAACAGCGATGGACAGCCGCGCTGGTTTCTGGACGAGGCCAACGTGGTGCGCGACGAGGACGGCGAAACCTTGTTTCTGCAGGGCGTACTGGTCGACATCACCAAGGATAAGGAAAACGAGCGGGAGCTGTACTATTACCGCAAGCGCCTCGAAGACTTAGTGGTCCAGCGCACGGAGCAGTTGGAAAAACAAAACGCCATCCTCAACGCCGCCAACGCTAACCTGGATAAAGCACTATGCGAGCGTAGACAAGCGGAGCAAGCGCTAAAGGATGCCGACCAGCGCAAGAATGAATTCCTGGCGATGTTGGGCCACGAGCTGCGTAATCCGCTCACGCCAATCAGTAATGTCGTGCAGCTTATGTGCTCGCACTCCCTCGATGAACCGACAAATACCTGGGCGTATGAGTTGCTTAACCGTAATGTGAACCATATTTCCCAACTTGTCGACGACCTGCTGGATGTCTCGCGTATTACCCGGGGCTTGGTGGCGATCCATCGGGAACGGGTCGAACTCGTTCAGTTGCTCAAGGATTCGACGGAATCGGTCCGGATCTTAACTCAAACGAAGGGGCAAACGCTCAACCTGCTATTGCCTACGCACCCCGTCTACCTGGAAGGCGATCCCGTGCGTCTCACCCAAGTGTTTACCAATCTGCTTAATAATGCCGCTAAATATTCCGGTCAGGGCGGCCGTATCGATCTCAGCGTCAGCGTCGACGATTTGTCGGTATTTGTCCGCGTCCTGGACAACGGCATGGGCATTGATCCTCGGGAGCTGCCGCATATCTTCGATCTATTCATCCAGGGCGAAAGAGGGCTTGACCGGTCGGAAGGGGGATTGGGTCTTGGGCTTACGTTGGTGAAAAAGCTGGTGGAGCTGCATGACGGCCTGGTCACGGCGTATAGCCAAGGCGCCAATCAAGGCTCGGAATTTGTGGTGCAGCTACCCAGAATCGTCGAGGAATCGGCGCCCGCGGAGCCGTCGTATTTGCCGTATTTAAACAGGCCGGCGGCTCAAGGCCTGCGGATATTGCTGATAGACGATAATCAGGATGTTGCAAACAGCCTTTCCGTCTGGTTTAAGACGATTGGGCATCAAGTAGAGATCGCCTCTAACGGCGCACGGGGTATATCCAGCGCGCAAACCTTTAAGCCCGATATTATTTTGCTGGACATCGGGCTGCCGGACATGGACGGTTACCAAGTCGCCCGCAAGCTCCGCGATTTATCTGATATGCGCAATGTGTGGATTATTGCCCTGAGCGGTTATGATCAAAAGAAAAACAGTTTCAACGCGGAATCGGCCGGATTTGATCATTACCTGATGAAACCCCCAAATTTAAACCAATTACAGGAACTGATCGGAGAGCTCCAGAATCAATTAAGGACGTAACGGGCGCATTCAATGGCGGAGCTTCATGAATCGGTGGTATTCGCTATGATTTTATGAATCCGTTTGATGCTGAAGGCGATGATGATAAAAATAAACGGAATCGAAGCGCCTTCAACAAGTTCGGCGTTAACACCCCAACCCAGGGTATGCAGGGCTTTGGCGATGATACCGATAAGACTCGCGGCGTAATAGGTAATCGCTATCATCGAGATACCCTCAATCATTTGTTGCATGCGCAACTGCATTTTTGCCCGCAACGCCATGGACGACAGCAAACCTTGATTTTGCCGTTCAATAATAATATCGACTTTGGTGCGTAATAACTGGCTGGCATTGCTGACTCTTTCCGAAATCAGGGTAAATCGTTGCGAAGTGGAGCCGCAGGTATTCATCGCGGGCTCCAGGCGCCGTTTTATGAACTCGCCCAAGGTTTGAATGCCCTGAATACGAACTTCACGCAAGTCCTCCAGGCGTTGCCCGACCAGTAGATAGTAAGCGCCGGCGGCGGCAAAACGGAACTGATGAGTAGAAATATGGTTTTCGACTTCCGCCGCTAACGCCGTTAATTCATCCAGTAACTTGGCGTCGTCCCGATCCGGCTGCGTCATGGCGTTGGTAATAGTGTATAGCTGCCGATCCGCCTTCTTCAGCTCCGGATACAGTTGGCGGGCGATAGGGAACGCCAACAGCGCCATTACCCGATAGACTTCAATGTCGAACAGTCTATGCATCAGCCGGCCGGCCTGCGCGGTTCTTAAATTATGATTCACGATCATGAAACGGCTGAAGCCATCCACGTGAATACGAAAATCGGTGAAAACGGAGGCGGCGCCGCCGGTAACTTTAGAACCCACGATCGGATTGCCCGCAAAGTAAGCGGATAAAGGCGACAAGTCCATTTCGTCCGGGTAATTAATGTCCTGTGCGGAAACTACGCTCGCGTGAGCGGCGACGATGACTTGTCCGCTTAACCGCGACAACCAATCGACCGGGACTTTTTTTAAAGCGGGTTCCGTAAAAGGTTCGGCGGTCGCGTCGTAGGCGTAGAAGCTATAAGTGCTGAATTCTCCGTGTTGTTCCCAGCTCATTTGAAACGAATCGAAGCTGGCGCTAAAATGATCGGCGTCTTTGTCCGGCGGCGTACTGCCAAATCGTTCGCACAGAGTGATCAGATGCCTGCGTTCTTGCAATTTTTCATCGTTTGATAGCGTCAATGCAAGATAACTGGCTCTTACCGGTAAGCTAACAATAGATGACGCCCTGGCATGGACCTCATTATGCAATCTAAACCGTTGCGTATGATTTTGGGGAATTTGAAATAAGGAGGCCACGAGTATTCCGCTATATGTTGGGGAGCATGTTTTAACAACCGTCAAAATCAACATTTTACTCGCAATTATCCGGTGACTACACGTTTTGCTCATTACGAATGCGTCCCTCATGCGTAGCGTCGAACGGCAGGCGCCTCCGGATCCGGTAATTTCCCGCGCCGCCGCCGGCTCCGTCACAGCCCATTTTTGCAATGGCGTGCATTTACCCGGCTACCTTAACGATTGGCTACTTTTTCTTGCAACCAAATTTTAATCAGCGATTGATAAGGTACGTCGCGGGAATTAGCGGCCGCTTTTATTGAATCCAGCAAATGCTGGGGCAGACGTAGCGAAATGGTTTTGGTGGTGGGTTTTAAATTAGGCAGGACAACCGATTGAGCCTTGCTCCAATCCAGATAATCGCTGGAGTCATGAGTTTCCCAAAAAGCCCGTTCTGCTTCCTCGTTTTCAAATTTAGGTATGGTTTTAAAATGCTTGTTCATAAATTGCGCGCTCTTTTCTAAGCATGTCTCTGGCGGATATAACCCGTATCTTTTTAACCTGGTCTCGTAACGTAAAAGTAATGTGCAAAAGCCTTGCGTCATCCGTTCCGCCCAGTGCGTGAAACCTTGCTTCCCGCTGGCAATGTTTAACATCGGACAACAAAAGCAAGGGCGCGTTGAAAAACACTTGTTCGGTTTCCGAAATGGTTACGCCATGTTTTGCATTTTTGTGACTGTTCCCTTCGTCCCAGTCAAAGCCGGTAATTTTAGATAAATCAATCATGGTTGTATATTATGATAATATACATAAATTAACAATACTCCATTTTTTAGAACATGGCAAGAAACGGGTGCTATCCGAGCATGAACCGTAAGCTTCTGTCAGGCTAGCGTTACCGTTGGCGACGCCGGCGAGCCTGTCCATGGCGTCGTAGCTGTAGGCATAGCTGTGCGTGGTTTGCCCGGATAGGGTCTCCTGGTTACTTTGCCGCCGGCCCAGGCCGTCATAGCCGTAGACGCTTTGCTCAATGATGGCGCCGCCGCTAAAGAACATGCCGTTTGTATTTAAGTGCAATGGTCTTCGAACGGCGTGGGCAAAAAACCATGCCCACCGGGCTGGGAGTCCTGCTTGGGTCGATGATAAGTTTTGAAAGAGCTTATCGAGACAGATGAGCCAAATCAAATGCACAAAACTGGCTCAAATTTAACGTGGTGCGTCTCCTATTTTATTGCGCACTAAACCAGATTCTCGTTTCTTGGCTGGATAAATCTATAAAGCGGTTGAATTCAGATATTTTCTCTACAGGAATTATCGTTCGGGGTATTTTTAATTCCGTAAAAGCAGTGACGCTAGTATCGTTTTTACGATAATAGCGATGTAAACTGCCCCAAGGTGCGACGTAATCGAGTTTGGGCCCCAAATTATTAACGGTTTTACCCGGATTCAATCTATAGGTAATCTGACTTTGGTAATCGATTCCCTGAAATGTATAAGGGTAATGAGTATTTGTCGATTTTGAATTTTTCGCCAGATTAATTAGCCACTGATCTAAGTCGTTAAAGTTGGTCAATTGAGCGGGATTAAAAACGTTGCGGTATTCTGTGGTGGAAGTCATCACAACTGAAGAATGGGCCTGATCCATTCCCTGCAATTGTAGGGAAGGCGTCACCTTATCGTTCATAACAACGGAACGGTAATCCTCCAGTAGCCAGCGATCCCGGTCGGCCTGAGATTTGGCCGCCAAGGCGTGGCGCAAACCTGCCGCCCAGTGGGAATTATAACTTCTCTCCAGAGTTTCTACGATATTTCCATCGCTTAATAGACTATGCTCAGCTTTAATCTTTACCACCCAAATATATGGTTCGGAACCAAGATTGTCTGGCGCAACAGTATCGCCGCCAACGGTCAAGCGTACCGCTCCTTGCAGAACAGCCGGCAAATGTTCGGATGAAGTTTCGCCATCAGTCAAATCAATGCATGATTCTTTGTACGCACTTAACTTCACACAGGCGATCATATGATTAAAATAACCGGCAGCGGGTAACAGCAGCTTGGACAAGGCGTATCGTTTCGTCGAAGTGAGCACCGGATAAGCATCCAAACCCACTTGCCGAGCCAAATCGACGAATAGCATGGTTTTGTCCTTACAGTCGCCGAAGCGCTGCTCTAACGTGCTAAGCGCAGGCTTAGGTATAACGCCGTGATGACCATGTTCAATTGCGACATAACGGATTTCCCGAGATACAAAAGTTGAAAGACGACTCAATTTTTCTTCAGGCCGAATAGCGTCTTTGATTAGATGCTCAGCCAATTCTTCAATTTTAGCGTTCTTTGACAAGGCCGTTTCGGTAAGCGCTTGCATGCTATTCGAGATCGTCGCCCAGTTTGTTGCTTCCGTCAAAACTAATACGGGAAGAACATCATAAACTGAAGGCATGTCTCTTTCAACAGGGATTGGTAGGCTCGCTTCTTTTGTAGCGCAAAACAGACTGAACGGACTTTCCTTACACTCCAGATTAGGGTAATCGGTTTTCCAAACCGGTTTCCGCTTATTATCACTCCAGTTTACCTGTGTTTGAAAACGCTCGATATGGCCTAAGTTGGCCGGATATAACATACGCGCCCAAGGCAATGGTAATTTATCGGGATAAGAGATAATTTTGTAAACCAGGACGGCGATGCTCCCCGGCTTTAATTGGGCAAAGGGCACGGTAACAAAACTAAAATCGTTGAAAATGTTAGCGGAATTGTCTTTGCTAATTTGCAGCGCTCCCGGATCAACATCGAACAGCGCTCCGTCAGCTTGCAAAACGTAAGCTTCTTGAATTTCCACTCTTTGATTAATTGTGTCTATCCAAAAGCCGCTATTGCCGGCATTCTCAATGCCATTGGAATTAACGTATAATTGGAGGTTGCTGACGGTTTCCTCAACGACGTGGTCATGCCTTAAGTTAATCTCGTGCCTTTCCATTAAAGTCACTACGCCATAGCCTAGTTTTTCGAAGCTAGTGATTTTATCGGGGTGCGGTAATTCTTCCCGATAACTATGACGCGGCTTTAGCGGAGACCAGCTTACCAAATCCTTCATATTGTCGGCCAATTTAAATTCTTGCTTCGGTTTGGCCGCTGCATGGACAGACAATGCCGACAGCAACAGCGAAAAAAACAAACAAAGCCGCACGCTCATTATTTACTATCCTTAGCGGTTAAACGAAAACTTCTCATCAGTTCTTGCAATGTGCTTCCAGGGTTTTTTGATTCTTGCCCAATCACTTCCACAAATAGTTCCGGTGTAACAACTGTGATCACATAAAATGACTGGTTTATATGCAATACGCCTTCTTTTCCAGAGAAATGAGCTAATGACACTGGAATTAGATTGGCGCCGGAGTTTAGTGTTCGCGTCTCATCGATTCTGAGTTCTTTCAAATTGGCGGCAAAGATAGTCCGGCGTTGATCGACGTAATTATCTAAAGTTTGTTGTTGTTTAGGCTGGACACGGACGACAACCCATTCATTCATGGTTTTATTAATCAATTCCAAATCGGTATCCTTATAAAAAGTACCGGTGGGCGCCTGCTTCCAATTTCGATCCGGTATTTGAAACTGGTATATCGACGGCTGCCCGGAAATATGTTGACCAGCGGCAAGCCTATCCGCGGTAAAATAAGGCATGTAAATCTTGTTTGCAAATAATACCCACCCCATAAAGGGGATTCCAATGAGCAATAAACTAAGTTGCTTCCAGGTAAAACGGTTTGCCGGTTCTCGCCAGTTTGACGCATAAGCTAAGCGGAGGCCATTCATTTGATTATGCAAAATCAGCCAAGGTATTGTGGCAATAAAAATGGTCAGGGGATAAGTAACTTGCAGAGGATATAAAAAGCGGGGAATTAAGAAACTGCTCAGTCCAGTAATTACCAATAGCCAAACAAGCGTGCTGGGCCTGACTTTATTAATAACGCCTTTGCTTTTGGCAATCTTACCAATGCTTTGGGCCATTCGTAGAAATACTAAGAAACCGTAGATCGGAATAAGCATTTTTAATGCATCATGCTTTGGTCGATATTTATTTTCTCCTAAATCGTGTAAGTCCTTAATTATGCGGTAAGTTAAAAAAATAGAATAAAGCATTCCGCTAAATATCAGGAGAAGAAATATTTTCCCGGTTTGCATAGGCGGATAAAGTGCGAAAGGGGCGGCTCCGGGCAATTTGTCGTCTGAGATGTACAGAATATTCGACGTTTCGTCGGCTAGCTTATTTGCCGACGTCATCTCAATGTCGGCTGCCTGAATTGCCAATAAAGCCCTTAGTTTTTTGTGTCGCTTATGGCCGAGCCAAATCAATATAAAGCCTAAAACCAAAAAAATAGTCGTTACAATTAGGCCGGTTTTTAAGAACTCTGTTTTTTCTTTAAGAAAATTATCATAATCAAACCATGCTAATAATGTGCAGATCGAGAGTATAAAGGCGCCGGATAAAAACTGGAGCCCGCCCTTATAGTCGTATACGGCGGCAGTTAATATCATTATTCCACCAAACAAAAACGTTGTTTCTAAACCATACCCAACAAAATCGATATTAATTGTTGCAATAATCGGAAAAAGGCCTAGTATTGCCAGAATGGTAAATAGGATTCCTAAGATATAAAAGGTTGGTCTCATTGGATGATCTTTTTATTAACCATAGTATCTTCTTTTCTAAAAAGTGCTGAAGCACGTTTCATTTACCAGTTAGTTGTCAAAGTTTTTGGTTAACTCGCTACGCCAATCCGGTGTCAGCTTATTAAATGGAAATATTGATGCACCTTCTAATGTAACCAATTCCGTAATTGGCCTAGCCAACAATTTTTCCATAGGCAACCTGAACTTTCGATTTCCACAATCGCTGCGAAAGCCAATTACGGCAATATCGTTTTCTCTCTCACAATAAATACACCATTCACCAATATCCGACGCACAAACATATGAATCGACTCTATAAATCCATCCGACTGAAGGCCCATTTCCGCGTAACGCCGCGTCGAACTCCCGTCCGGTTATCGTTTTGTCCAAGAAGATTGCTGCAATGTTCTCGAATACCAAAGAATTTGTTTCGTTAATATTGAGAAAACAACACACATGCGCATTTTCGATATTTAGCAGCTCAGCTACAACTTCCGCGAATTCCTCAGTAAAAATGTGGTCGGAAGGAAAAAAAAGGAAGTTGTTCCACGCCCCTTTAAAAAGACGCTTCGGCAAAAACACGTCGAAGTCAAGCGCACTTACGATATTACTAATTGCTTTTCGCCGAGCATCCAGGATTAACATTAACCAATTGCGTTATTAACGATTATTTGAATAAGCCTTTAAAAGCTGGTTACGCCATTCTAAAGACAAAGCCCGTTGAGTGAAACCATAACTAAGGGGCTTATCGATAGCTTTTTTAATTGGTAGAGCTCCTAACATATCTATTATTGATGTAATTTTGTTTATAAAATTGTGATTATGGAAAGCAATTACAGCTATTTCATTTCCTTTTTCAGAATATATGCACCATTCGGCGGCATCAGATATAATTCCAAAGCGATCCATACCATAAATCCAGCCCTCTCCAATATTTGCACCTTGTAAAAATGTCTGATACCACTGCTCTGTTGTTTCTTTATTAATTAGAAACGAAGATCTTTCCATATCGATGTGAGCAAGCATTTCATCTAAATTAAAAATATAAGCACATACACTGCCTTCTATTTCAATGAGATTTTTTGTAAGAGCTATAAATTCCTTTTCAAAAATCCAGTCTGAATCAAAAAAAAGAAATTCGTTCCAGCTAGAAGTAAAAACATTTACAGGAAACCGATATTTGATATGGATGGCGTTATTTAATTTTTCAGATACCTTATAAACTTGATCGTAATTTTTATACATATTTACTATTGTAATTAATTATGGCCCACCAAGACGATATTTCAACATGGATTGACCAGTTGAATTAAATACTTGAGCACTTGATTCTCCTGTACTGGTTGCAGTATAAACACTATAGGTAGTTTGCTGTTTGATTGTTCTTTAATCGCCATATCTCCATACCTGAATGGGTTTATCAGGAACCCATAGAACATGCGCTTCCGGCCCACTATAGGCATCAGAACTCATATCTACGTTAATAGATATATCTTTATCTAAAAATATTATCAGGTAATTACCATCTGGATTTACACAAATAACTTTTTTACCAATTAACTTATCTGATTCATTTAATCCAATACCTTTAAGTTCAATCTTATTATAAATGGCTAAGCTTATATTATTTTCAAATAATATCCCAAAATCATCAGGTGCTAAATCAATTTTAACAATTTTTAAACCGCATATTTCCGACAAAAAATTAGTCATAACTTATTCAATATAAATAGGAAAGTGTGATTGAGCATTTGGGAGTGTGTTACCAGTATAAGGATCGACGCCCTGGGGCCGTGGTTGCGCACTATTTTCATATTTAATATATCCATCTGGGTAACCCGGACTAGAACCATTTGGCATAGTTGGATTCATCAAACGAATAGCGCGTAGGTGCGTCCCTTATTTTTCACGTCAACCACAAAAAACATTATCCCGTTGGCAATGTTAATTCCAAACTACTATAGGCTTACCTGGTACCCATAGCTCCAAAGCTTCAGGTCCTGTATAAGCCTCATCACGTAAATCTATTTGTAGAGATACATCATTTTCAAAATTTAAAATAATGGTATTTTTATCTTCGTATACATCAGTAAGCATTATTCCAATTAAATTATTTGCATCCGATTTTTTTAAGCCATTAATTTCAAAATTATTATAAATTGCTAAACTAATACCTTTTTCAAAACGTATTCCAGCATCCCCAGGAACAATACTAATATCTACAACCTTTAATCTACGAATATCTGATAATTTTGTATCCATATTTACATTTACTCTATATCAATTGGGAAATGTGATTGAGAATTGGGTAATGTTTTCCCGGTGTATGGATCTACTCCTTGTGGATTAGGGGATGCGGAGCGCGTAGGTTCACTAGAAAAAATGGTTTTCTAAAAATCATAGTTACACCAGCAACCCGTTCGGATCATTAAAATTATCAGGATTGTCATGCACGTAAAGCGGTTAAAACCGTCTTCAAGTCGCTTGCTAAGCTACTGTATTTCTTTTGGTACTTTACACTCTGGCAATTTTTCTGTGGGAGAAATACTAAGTTTTGCGCCTTCCGTTACACTATCCTTAAGAGCTTTCTCTAGCGCATCCGCTAGCTGAACAAATTTACTTTCTTCGAAAGGCATTCCAAGCATAAACAAACATGTAGTAAAACCTTGATTATCTTCGAATGCCACAATTGATTTTGGTTGCAGTTTACAATCCCTAAATACGCCCTGTCTTTTTCTACAAGACAAATTGTAATCAGAAGCAACGTGATCTATAGCCGATATAATTTTATCTTTGTTTACCTCGTAATTAGTTATCAGTGACGAATTGATAGGTCTTTGAAGATCAAATCGTTTGACAAAAAGAGTATCGCAACCAGTCAAAAAAAATACCACAGTCATATATACTGTGCGCAGTATAAATAATGATCTTTTGAAAATCATAACTCAAAACCAAAAATATTATAGAAACGAAAGTACATACATAACTTTACCAAGGCGAAGGCGGCGCAGATTGTGGGCCTGTTTCATTCCAATTTGCTGAACCATGCCAACTATCATTTAAAATTAATCCTGAAATCCCCCCTAAAAGATTTGATGGAAGATATAATGGTCCGAGCTGCTGACCTTGCAAAGTATGCTGGTCTTCATGATCTCCCGTAGAGTACCCATTGCTTAAAATAGTTTGAGGCCCATTGTTTGCACCATAATTAATAACATTACCAAGAGTTATTGCTCCTGAAGATGACATTAACGGATTATTGGTAAATTGTATGGCATTGTTAGCACAACAGCTAACCTGCCCTCCAAAAGGCAAACCTGCCGCTCCAAGCGCCAAGCCTAGGACTGTATTCGGACTATTCCAAATTACGCCAAGAACAGATGAAGCATCCGCCACCTGATAGCTTTGACCGGTAAAGATGGAGCTGGAAAACGGATTAGCGCTTTGTCCGCTACCTAAAGACAAACTACCAAGCAAGCCGCTGCTCCAGGCAGTACCGCCATAACCTATTCCGCCTGTATACGAAGAATAATAGCTGGTGCTCGGCGTCACCGCATTATTGATCTGTTGCGCCAGCAACCCGTCCGGATCGGTAAAATTAACCGGATTGTTATGCACGTAAAGATACGGATTGACGCCATCCCTAAAACCCGCCGGATCTCTTTGCGTAAACCTGATCTGATTCGGGTCGTAATACCTTGCCCGATAGTATATCAGGCCGCTGGCGTCGGGTTCTCTCCCGGTGTAACCGTACTGGAAGCCGTTGATGCTAGCCAGCATGTTGCCGAAGGCGTCGAACCTTTGCAGGGCGGTGACGGATTTGTTGGCGCCGGTGGCGGCCATCACGCTGCCTAGGCCATCCTGATGGTAGTAATTGGCAGTGGCGCCGGGGTCGCCGACATTACCGGTGAGCACCGCCAGCGGGTGGTCGGTTCCGGCCTGTACGTAAAGCGCGCTGGGCAGGCTCCAGCTGCCGGCCATAAAGGTTTCGTAGACGTTGTCGCCATCGTACAGGTAGTTTGAGACGTTTATGCCGAATAAGTTATCAATTTTTTGGATGCGGCGGCCCTGGTGATCGTAAAGGTAGCTGCTGAACACCGCACCGTCGAAGTTGAATTGGCTAAAGCGGTTGAAGCTGTTGTAAATATAAACCGACACTGAGCTGCCGGTGCAGGCTGTAGCGCTGGCGTGGGTTACCGCGCCGCCTGAACATTTTTTAATTTCATTGCCGCTATTGTCGTACAGATAAGCTTCCAGCAGCGTACCGGTGGTATTGGTTTGGTGAGTTTCGGTGAGCTGGTTGGCGGCGTCATATAAATAGGCGTATGTGCCGGTGACCGGACTGCCGATCTGTTTTAAAACCCGATTGCCGAAGCGGTCGTAACCGTAGGTTTCGTTTAGCGTGGCCGTGCCGTTGCTGACGCCGGTCAGCCTGTCCAGCGCATCGTAACTGTAGCTGTAACTCAACGTGGCCTGGACGATCCACTGTACCGGGCCTTCGGTATTAGCCGGCAGGGCCTGCGGAGAGAGGGTCTCCTGGTTACTTTGCCGCCGGCCCAGGCCGTCATAGCCGTAGACGCTTTGCTCAATGATGGCGCCGGCGCCTTGATGGCTGATTTGCGCCAGGGTATTATCGGCGTTCCAGCTTTGGGTTTGGCTGACGCCGTTGGGGTAAACCACCTGGGTCAGCCTGCCGCCGCTATCGTAAGCAAAGCTGTAGCCATCGTAATTAGTCGCCCACAGGCTGGTAAGCCTGCCGACCGGATCGTATAAATAGTTTGTGCCGTTCGAGTCCGAGTCGGTCATGCTGTTGAGCAAGCCGCCGGGGCTCCAACTGTAGCTAAGGGTTTTATCGGCTCTGGAGTCGGTAACATTGGCTAGCCGGTGGCTGGCGTCATAGCTGTAATAATAGGCGACATCCAGTTGGCTGTTCGGGTTGGCGCTCCAGGTTTCGACGTTGGCGATTTGCCCCAGCGGGTTGCGGGTGTATTGCACGTTGCGGCCGTCCTCGGCGCTCATGCTTTGCATTTGATGGCCGTAGCCCCAGGTATAGTTCAGGGTGTGGCCGTTGGCGGTATTGGCGGTCAGGACATTGTTGTTAAGGTCATACGTATAGTTGGCGCTGTTGCCGTTGGCGTCGGTTTCCGTCAGTTTGCGGCCAAAATCGTCATGCACATAGCCGGCTTGGGTGGCGACCGTGTCGCCGCCGCTGACGCCGGTGTCCGGGTTGATGCCGGCGGCAACCCCGCCGTCGCTGGCGGTTTTGCCGGCCTGGATGTTGAGCAATTGTCCTAAATTGTCATAGCTGTACAGAGTGACAGTGCGGATAGTGTTATTGTAAGTGCCGGAGCTTGGGTCACTGTCGGTAATGATGGGGCCCGCGACTCGGACTAACTGGCCTAGGGCATTATAGGTATTCAGCGTATTGCGGCTGGTTTGCGTGGAGCCCGTGGCCGGCACGTCCGTGGTTTGGGTCGCATGCCCCAGCGCGTCATAGCTGTATTGGCGGGCGACGCCGCTGGTATAGCCGCCGGCGGCAGGCTGGGTAACTTGCAGTAAACGGCCGTTTTGGCTAGCGCCGTAATAGCTGTAAGCCGTGGTGTTGCCGTTGGCGTCGGTAGTGGTTTTTACCCGGCCCGACGCATCCAGGGTGCGGCTAATGGCGTGGTTGGCCTTATCGTAAGCTTTTATCCAGCGATTGGCGGCGTCATAGCTATAGCCCAGCGTGTAGCTGTCGGGGTCGGTAATCTGGATGAGATTGCCAGCGGCGTCGTATTGGTACTGCATGGCGTTGCCGCCGGAATCCAGGGTTTCCCGCAAACGGCCCGTTTGATCATAATTGCGGTAGGCGGAGTCCCAAAG
>JBEKBU010000069.1:0-16281 GCA_050015235.1 Methylomonas sp.
CGGAAATTATGCCGTCCGATGCGCCGAGATTGATATTAGCGCCGCTGACCACGGTCAACTGCCCTGGCCCGCTCACCTGTATCGAACCGATGCCGTAACTTACCGCGGTATACGGATCGAGGGTAATTGGAAAAGTGATATTCTGGCCGGCGCTAATCAATGAATTATCCGTCGCCGCGTTCTGCTGTATCCAGAAACTGGTATTCGTAATATCGGTCGCGGCGTTTACGATCGCCTGTTTTGGCAGATAGAACGCCAGTAAATTGGAATTACCGATCGCGCCGACGCCGGTGCTGATCAATACCGGGTTGCTGTCGCCGGCATGCAGCGGCGACTGGGAATAAGCATCCGGCTGGGCATAGTTGCTGGGGCCTAAAATATTTGCAATATTGCTTATCAGGGTACTGCCCGTAGCCACTGAAGGCAGAGACGCCGGGTTCGCGGAGGAGACGACGATACTGGTATTCGCCTGCTGGGAAACTATATTATCGTAGGCGTATAAACTCAGATTGCCGGTCGGCGACGGAAACAAGTTAATAGTGTTAAGATTCAGACTACCCTGTAAGGCGTTCACGGTCAACGCGCCGGGAAAAGTGCCAAGGTCGGCTGGATTATTATCGGCGATTGTCGTGTTATTCAGCAAATCGTTACTATTGCTGTTATATAAAATATTGACATCGCCGGATAATGCGGTCAGAACCACGCCTGCCGTACTATTTTTCGCCGCGCCCGCCGAATTGGCGGGATTATAATCATAAGTAAAGAATTGCGTTGAGCCTGGTATGGTGGAGGAAAGTATCATCGGATTCAGAATCGTTTCCAGATTAAGGTTTTGTCCCGCCATTACCGACATTTGAGCATTGCCCACGGCCAGAATGGGAAATAGGCTGCTGCTGTTATTATATGCGCCCGCCGTCAAGGAGCCGCCGGCGGTAATGTTAGCCTGGCCATACTCAACGTAAAACGCGCCGCCGGCAATGTCGCCGCCCGCCGTTACGTTCAAATCGCCGCCGCCGTTGACGGTTGGACTGGCGGCGCCGCTAGCGGCGTAACCGGTCGTCGGTATCGCCGCGGTCAAATCGCTGATATTGCCGCCGGCGCTAACCGTAATATTACCGCCCGCCAAAGCGCCCAGATTTTCGTCGAATTTGGCGAAATTGACGCCCCAGGCCACGCTATTGCCGGCTTGCGACCTGGTCAGCCAATCGGTGGGAAATCCCATCTTATCGCCCTGATTAACCGCAACATTGATATTGGCGCCGGCCGTCAGCGAAATATCGCCGCCGGCCACCGGGTATTGGACAAATCCGACCGATTTATTATAAGCGGACTGCAAGGCCGTGAGCATGCCCGCCGGCAACAGGCCAGCGGTGTAAATCTCGGAGCTATCGGTCAAATCGATGTTTCCCGCCGCGTTGAGGGTAATATCGCCGCTGCCGGTATATAGGCTGGTGTTGGCGCTTATACTCAAATCGCCCGCGCCGCCGGCGTTATTGGCGGGATCAATGACGGTAGGCGAGGCCGCCGATAAATCGGCGCCCGCCACCAACGTATAACTCCAGGAATAAGTGTCGGTCAACAACTCATTAACCGTGACGACGGGTTTTTTTCCGAATTGATGCGATTGGAAACCGTCGGTTAAATTGCCATTGATATTCAATTCGCCGGAACTGCGCAAGAGAAGCTGGCCTGGCGCATTTAAAGCGATGGAGCCGCCGGAGCCGCCTACAACATTGTAAGTATAACGTTGTGCGGATAAATCCCAAGGCGCATTCAAATTTAAAGCCGCGCCGCCGGTGGTGACGACCTCTATGCCCGGTTCGACCACGTAATTGGTTGGCGCGGTCGGCAATGCCGCCATAAAGGCGGAAGCATCGTTCTGGAAGTTGCTAATATCGGCGGCGGCTATGGCGCCCGAACTGGTTTGATCGTAAACCCGCACGGCCACGATTTCTGGATATAAGCGCGGATTGTTGGCGTCTATGCCCGCCGAACCGCTACCGGTATTAACCGGCGCGATGTCTATCGAGCCGTTCAGCGCCACATTGCCGACGCTGGCGGCGCCGTTGTTGACCGCTTGCCGGTCGACTTCCAGCAGCACCTGGCCCAGACTGCCGCACATACCCAATGTTACGCAGTTGGCTTGCGAATAATCGCCCTGGCCGTGCACGTCTATGCTGGAGCCTTTATACAGGGTAATCGCGCCGTATTGCGCGGGCTGCAAGGTCTGCCCGGCGTTAATGGCGGCCGCCTGATTGACCGCGCTGATGATGACCGTACCGCCGTTACCGCCGACGCCGATATCATTCGTATTGCTCGGATTTTCGGTGGCGTGGGCGTCTAATGTCCCGGACACCGTGACTTTTGCGCCGTTAGCCAAATCGGCTGAAGAAAGGGTAATGGCGCCGCCGTTGGCGCTACTGGCGTTCAATTCGCCGTTAACGGTAATCGCGCCGTTATCGGCCTCTAAATTAATCGTTTGAGCGGCCACGGTTTGACCGGTGTCCACAGTGATATCGCCGTTCGCCGCGCGTAAACCGAACTGGCCGGTAAATCCGGCTTCTGCCGCCAAGGTTTTCAGGTCGGTAAACACATTATCGGCTGAATTAGAGGCATCCAGATTGTTAACGTATACTTGCAAGCGGCCGCCGTCAGGGTCGGGCGCCGCTTTGCCGCCAGGGCCGGAAGCGGTTATGACCCCGTTTAAATCGACGAACGGCGTGGACAATGCGCTCGTGTCGACAATCGGCTTAATCAAGGCCGCATGTTGCGCGTTAACCGTTAACGCCCCGGCAGCCACGCCCGCGACGCTGGAGTTCAGTTTCATTTGACTGGCCGTGTCGGTGTAGACGCTTTGCGCCGAAGTCAGGTTTATGCGCCCGGCCGGAATTTGAACTTGCGGATTTAATCCGGCAGTCACATGCGTCGCCGAGACGTCGATATCGGCATCGGCGCCTAAATTCAAATCGCCGTTAAGCGCGGTCAGATTGACGTTACCGCCCTGATAAATCAGGCTGGTATTGACCGTCAGACTATCGGCCGTCAAATTCAAGCTGGCATTTACGCCAGCGGCGGCGTTCGCGCCCGCCTCGTTATTGACGGTCAAGGCATGGCCGGCGGCGTTCAGCGTGGTGTTGGCGTTCGACGCGCCGCTGATTACCGGAGCCGTCACTACCGTATCGGCCAGTATGTTGTATATACCCTGATTTTCGCCGGTAATGGTCTTGGCGGCGGTAATATTGACAGCGTTATAACCGGAAATCGAATATTGCCCGCCGCCGGTTGTCGCCAGCGTCAAATTATCGGTTTTAATATCCAAGACGCCGGCGCTGCTCGAGGCATTGCTTGCGGCCGCGCCAGACGGGTTGCTCAACGTAAGATTCGTGGCGTTAATGGTCGCCGTTATCCCGGCGCTGTCAAACGCCTTCAAGCCGTCCGAATTCAGCACCAGACTATTAAACGCGGGCGTATCGATCGCGCCGTACAAGTTGACGCCGTCGCCGCTGTTTAACAGCAATTGGGCAATATGCAGCCCGGCCAGCATATTGGTGTCCAGGGACAGCCCGGCCGGGTTGGCCTTGTCGGTCGCGCCCAAATTGATATTGGCGCCATATAAAGCTAACGCGCCGTTGGCGCCGACATTAAACGCCGTATTGCCTAAACTGCTGTTACTACCGGTGGAGGCGACCAGAATCGAGCCGTTCGCGGCTGTCAGGCCGACATTTTGATCCAGTTGAATGTCGCCGCTAAATCCCGGACTGTTGCTTCTTTCCAGAGTAACTTGCGGTCCGGCCGCCACGCGCAGAATGCCGCTATCGCCGGTGGTTTCCAGCATCTGGCCGCCGCCGGCCGCCAAACTGCCGTTAGTGGTTAACGCCGCGCCGGCGCCGACTTCGACGCCAGGCCCGGTAACCACGCCATTGCTTTGGCCGGAGCCGGCCAGAATGTACGCCTCGGCGTTATTCAGCGTTACACCCGGGGCTATCGCCACCGAAGTCGCATTCACGTTAAGCAAGGTGTTGCCGGTACTGCTGTCTGTGGAGCGTGAGCCGCCCAAAAACAGAGTGCCGATATTATCGGCGTTAAGGTCGCTAGCCAGCAACTCCACGACGCCATTGGCGCCGTCAGTCGCATTGACGACCTTAATATTATTGGCGCTAATATCGACTTCGGCGGAATTGACGCCCTGGGTTTGCAGGGTAGGCAGCTCCAGCATGCTATTGACGGTAGCCGCCAACTGGCCGGCGTCCTGCGCCAACTGAGGCGTGGCGATACCGTCGGTGGCCGCCTGTTTGGCGAAGAAACTATCGCCGTAACTGATGGTGTACTGCGAGTAAGTCTGCGGGACGCTGCCGGGCTCGACCAGGAATTCCGAGCTGCCCTGGGTTTTCATTAGCGCGCCGCTGGCTTGGTTAACGCCGGCTACGCTGTAATTGCCGTTGACGCCCAAAGTGCTGAAATAACCGCTGACCAACGGTTCGCCGCTCAATTGCTGCGAAGTCAATCCGGCCGGTTCGCTGGCCGAGGCCGATCCGGGGGCGATGACCGAGCCAAGGCCCGGCGTCGCAGCGGCGCCCGGCTCCATGGTGACTAAATAAGCGCCCGGCAACAATGCGTAATGCGACGGCAACAAAGTATAAGTACCAGCCGCCAAGCCGCTGCCGGCGCCTAACGTAACTTGCTCGCCCACCGTTAATCCGGAAGAAAGGGATTGAAAAGGGTCGTACGGCGCATAGCCCGTATAGCCGGGCAGGACTGCGAAGGATACCCCGCCGCCCACGGCGTTGCCAGGCGCCAGCACATCCTTGCTGGCCGGGTCGCCGGTCACCGGCACGAACTCATAGGCCATGAGATCGCCGCCGCCGGCTAGGTCGATGGCGGCCTTACCAGCCGTCGACACGCCCGGCGCGTTCAGGGTAATTTGTTTTTCCGGCATGGCGAGCGTGGCTTGCGAGCCGCCGACTATAAGATTTAACGGATTATTATTTTGCGATATGTCTACTTGCCCATAGACAGGGTAAAGCCAATCCAGGCCCGCCGAGGTAACGCCGAACGGAATAATCTGATTTTGGCCGGACACCGAAGTCAGGCTGTTAGCGCCAAAATTAATCTGGTTAGCGGCCTGCAGATCGATCTGCCCGAACGGCGCTAGAATATTACCGTTTTGGTTAATTACCGAAGCCTGAACGGTAAGTTTCGCATCGGCCTCCAGAACCGGTTCCGGCGCCCTACTATTATTGGCGTTAAAACTGACGCTGCTGTAATCGGAGGCGTACAACTCGCCGCCCTTATTGATCGCGGCGGTGACCGGCGCGCTTAAGGCCACCGTATAACCGCCGGCGGCATTGGCGGTAATCGCGGTTATGATAGTGTCGAGCGCGATACCGACGCCGCCGACAACATCGCCCACCGCCCAGCCGGTTACATTTTGCATGGCCAACGTGTCGGCGCCGGCGATAACCGGCGCCGCCAACGCCGCATTACGGTCGGAAACGGCGAAACCGGCGCCGGCGTTGATGCCGGCGACGGTGGCCGCGTTTAATGCGACTGTGTAGCCGCCGCCAGCGTTAGGCGTAATGTTGGTAATTACGGTATTGGCCGCCAAGCCCGCACCGTTAATCACGTCGCCGACCGCCAAACCGGCCACGCTTTGCACGGCGAGCGAAGTGGAGCCGGCGCTCGCCGCCGTGGCGACGGTTTCGGACGGATAGTCCGCGCTTATCTGGGCGCCGGACCCGATAGCGCCGGATAGCGGCGAACTCAAGGTCACGCTATTACCAGAGATGGCGGTAATGGTCGTATTCGCGGCGACGCCGGAACCGGTCACGTTATCGCCGACCGCCAGGCCGGTGACGCTTTGCATGTCGAGCGTTTTGGCGCCGGCGGCGGCCGAAGACGCCAGCGCCTCCACGGCCGGCTGATTAACCGCGTTAGCGCCGGCGATTAAACTAAACTGGCTTAACGTGGTCGGATAAACGCGGTCGGCGCTTAAATTAAGCTGCGTAGCCGTTTCGAACAACCCTTGATAACCGTCCAGGCCGCCTTGGTTATAAGCTTTGTTCAATTCGCCCCGCAGGCTGATATCCTGCCCGGCGTGCAGATTAACCGCGCCGTAACCGCTGGTGGAGGCCACCCCTTGTAAAATGATCATGCCGGCGGATTGGCCGTCGGCGTTAACATTCAACGTCCCGCCGCCGCTAACCGGGGCCGGCGCGCCGTTCAGCAGATTAAGGTTTATGTTCGTCTCGCCCAGCGCCACCATCGGCGCATCCAGATTTACCGTCCCGATATTGCCGCTTAACGCTTGCCAGCCCAATTGCGACGCATCCAAAGAAATAGCGTCGGCCAATTTCAAGGTAACATTATCCTGAAACAGGATTTCGCCGACATTCGTACCGGTAGCCGGCGTAAAAGAGCTGGCGGCTAAATTAAGCGTATCGAAACCGGCGTTGTTGATTTGCTTGGCCGATATATAAGCGTTGGCGTAAAAACTTAAATTGCTGGCTAACGCCGCGCCCGGACCCTCGGCCACGAAATTATCGAAAACCGTTGTCGGATTCTCGGAGACTACGATGCTTCTGGGCGTATCCGGAAATCCATCGCTGTTGACGGAATTCGCGCCGGTCTGGGTATTATCCAAGGTTATCGACAGGCTGCCGCCGCTGACGCCCGGCGCATTACCGGCGCTAGCCGACATATTACCCTCTAAATATACGCCTTCCGCCGCCTGGAAAGTTACCGAGCCGCCGTTGGAGCCGACGGTTTGCTGCGCATAACCCATGGTTCCCAGCGCGGTCACCGTCGGCATGAACAAACTGGCTTGCGTGCCGGAAACGTTAATTAGCGAACCGTTCTGGGTGGCGATAAAGCCCCGCTCGGCGATCAAGGATACATTGCCGCCGTCATAAACGCTACCCATCAAAAAGCCACGGCTGTTCGGCTCCATCATAACCGCGCCCGACGTATCGATGACGGCTTTGGCGCCCAGCCAGATACCCTGCGTATTTTGATAAAACGGATCTAACACGTTATTGGCGGAATTAGGCAGTGGTTTCGGAACGCTGATATTCAGAGCGACGTTTCCGCCCGGATCGGTAATCGTGCCTTGCATATTGATGGAGGAGTCCGACTTTAACGTTACCGTGCTCAGCGGATCTGCGGTTATGGAGGCGCCGGCGCCGACAGTCAGCTCGGAGTTATTCAGGCCCAGATAATGTAGGGCGTCCAACGTCAAACTGCTCGCGGCGCGCAGTTCCGGCGGCAGGGTGGTTACGGTCGAAACGGCGCCGATATTCGCCGCGTTGCCGGCCCCCAGATAATCGCCGCTCAACTGGGTATTGGCCTGCTGCAATTTAATCGCCGCATTTTGGGCGACCGTCAGCCCGTTTACGTCGGAAGTCACGCTGTAGCTAGCAAATCCGCCGTTGGAGAAAAAACTATCCGCCAGTTGCAAGGGCTGCAATGCGCCGCTCGAGGTTTGCGCCGCGCCGCCTATTTCGACCTGATTGGCTTCCAGGGTCAGCGAACCGCCTTGTTTTAAGCCATAGCCGTTCAGCACGGCGCCTTTGATGGATAAATTATTCCCGGCGGCGTTCGGGTTAGCGGCGATCAGCGTAATATCGCCGCCCACGCCGGCGGTCACCGTCCGGTTCGATTGCAGCCAGGCGCCGCCGCTGACGTCGATCACGCTATGCGGCGCCACGGTCAAATTACCTTGCGCATCGGCATTGAAACTGCCGCCGTCGATGCTGAGCGAGGAATTATTGGCGGTCAAATTACCCGGATCGGTCACATCGTTTATCCAGCCGCCGCGCAAATCGATGTTGGACGCCGCGCTATCGCCGCCCACGGTAATATTGCCGAACGCGGACGATACGTTTTCGTTAAAAACCGATTTCAGCGTAACGCTTGCGCCGCTGCCCTGAATATTTCCATCGACGTGGATATCCCCGCCTTGCAGGCTTAAAGCCGCCAGCGGCGCTAACTGCAATGTAGAACCGGCGGTAATGGTGATGTCGCCGTTGGTCTGCACTTTGATATTTTGCAAACCGCTTTTCGCCAGCATGCCGGTATTCAACGTCAAATCCGCATCGCCGCCGGGCGGGGTCTGATTCGAAAACACCACGTTCTGCACGGCGTTCTGCAGCATGTCGTTAATGTTCAAGCTGCCGCCGAGCGACGCGCTGTTCAGCGCGCGCTGGAGCTGGCCGCTAGTGGCGTGCGCATCCAGCGTGCCGTCCATGACGACATTGTTAGCGCTGATGTTAAAAGCGCCGGCGCTGCCGCCTTGCACGTAACCCTGCTCGTAAGTACCGCTACCCATGCCGCCGTTGGACGCAAAGTTTTGCGTCACGCCCCATTTGGCGTCGGTGGTCGAATATTGCCCATAAATAGCCACATAGGTTTGCAAGGGATTGGCGTTGCCGATATCGACGACTTGGCCGGTACTGGTTATTAATTTTGTGGTGTCGACATAACCGGATTGATAATCGATCTGGCCGCCGGCATAATTCAATTGGGCGTTGTTCAGGACGCTGACGCCGCCCTCGGAGGTGAAATTGATCATGCCGCCGTTAGCCAGTTTTTCTTCCAGGGTTAACGGTACGACAGCCGTTTCCGGCGAAATATTAGCCAACGGCGAACCTAACCCGCCATCGGCGCGCATGTCGATTAGCACGGTTTGCCCATACAAAATCCCGTTTTTCTGAAACGGCGAATTAGCCAGTTCGGTCGATTGCAGCTTCACGGGAATCACGTTGCTGGCCATGGAGGCGCTGGTTTCGAGACCGGCGACGCTGATGCCGGCCCCGCCGTCGACATTGATTGCGCTGGCGTCGGGGGCGTATGAATTTTGAAAGGTATCGTTCGCCGCAATATTGCTCAGCGTTTCGGATGTGATGATGTCGATTTTGCCGGACGGCGCGTTGATTTGCGCCGCCGCGGAAGCCGCGGCCGGAGGCGGCGCGTAAATACCGTTCAAACCGGTCGAGCCGGCGGGTTCGGCGATTTTACAGGCCGCGTCGGCGGCGTTACAGATATTGACCGTGGAAGCGACGATTTCCAGGCGCGACTGCGGGACGGCCTGGTTGGCCGGCGCCGTTGTCTCCTTACCGTTAGCGTTATATTGAACTTCCGGCAGAATTTCAGTGACGCTTTGCGGGCCGAGATTAACGGTAGGCGTGCTGTTGCCCGGAAAATTCGGGTTGGCGGCGCCGCTCAGCCCCTGCTCCGCGACCAAACGTATGGTGCCGTTTTCGGTAAGGGTGCTGGACGCGGACACCCTGCCGTCCTGATTAACGGCGAAACCCATCAGCGTAACGTTGCCGTGGTTGGCGCTAATCGCGCCGTTTACGTCATTGATGACGCTGCCGCCCGTGCCCATCTGCACCAGCAAGCCTCTGACATCGCTCTCGGGGGCCGGCGTAGCGCCGCTGGCGGGAGGGCTGGGCGCTTCGAACAGGTAAACGGCGTCGGTGGCCGCCGTCATCAGCACCTGGCCGCCCGTGGCGGTCACTTTGCCGTCATTATAAATATTGGGCGCAAACACCATGATGGCTCTGCCGTTTTCCGAAGTGACGGCCGCCCCTTTTTGAATATTGATGCTAGCGCTGGCGGACTGCGGCTGGCCCGTATATCCGCTGCCGCCCGACGAGGCGTAGCCGGTCCCGGATACGCCGGCGCTGGCGGAGCCGCCGTTAGCGGTGAACGCGGCATAGCTAGACGTATTCGCCGACTGCTGATTCGAATTGGCGAAACCGCTCAAGGGGTTCGCTTGGCCGCCGGCCGTTTGCGTCTGACCGGGATAAGTAATGCCGTTGATGGCCTCCTGGGTAGGCTGTAGCGTGGACAGCACCAGGCCATGCGTATCGATATTGGCGCCGGCTTCGACGTTGATTCCGTTCGGATTGACGATAGCGATATCGTTCGGCGCGGTCACCGGGCCGTCAATCTGGCTAGGCTGGCTGTCCGAAGGCGTGACTTGATTGATCAGAGTGGCGGTCTCATTGGGTTTAAGCTGAATAAAATTGACGGCGTCGCCGGCGCCGACGTCGAAATTCTGCCATTGGATGACCGTCGAACTGCCCTCGACGATATTCATCGTATAATCGGTTTGGCCGTTTTTGCCCTGAGATTGAGTAATGGTGAAGGTTGCGCCGCCCGAGCCGCCGATAGGCGTGGGCGTGCTGCTGACCACGTCGCCGGCCGCGCCGACCGGCACCGGCAGAATATGCTGCTGGGCAGCGATCAGCTCGGCATGGTTGGTGGCCTGCGCCGGCGCGGCAGCGCCCATGAAAAATCCGCCGGTCAACAGCGCCTTTACCCAATAAGCCATGGGGTTTAATTTAAACAGCCGGCTTTCAATTTGGATACTCGTGGAAATTCTTTTTACCATGGTTAATACCTAATATGGAATTCTTATCAATCAAGCGGCGCGCTTCCGTAAACAGCCTGTTGGAGCGGCATTGCGCCCCCTGTTGACTTGCCGGCCTGAACCTTTAAATTAAAACCCTAAACATTATCGAGCCGGCCGCTTGCCGGCGCCTGATCTGGCGCGAATTAACGCCGGCGGCCAAGGACAATTACTCATCGACAAACCCTAACCAAAATATAAGCATTCTGTCATTTAAGCCGGCCGGCGGCTATCGTACCGAAGGGCGCCGCCTTGCCCGCCCCGCGGGCTCTAACAATACTAGCAAAATGGCGTTCCTGGCCTGGCGCCGAAATTAAAAGCCGGCCGCGCCAAGGCGTTTATTACGTTTAAAACTCGGTGAATACCTGAAAGTGGATACGCGGATTGCCTTTTTCCACCCTGGTTTGATTCGTAAACGGCACCGCCACGTCGAAATTGGCGGTCAAGGTTTTCCATAACTGCATGCGAAAACCGCTGCCGGCGCTGAGCAGATTAAATTCAGACTGCGCGCCGTTAACCGGATTCAACAGCCAGCCCTTGCCGCCATCCACGAATATCAGTCCGCGGAGTTTGTTGTATTCGGCATCGTCGACGACCCCAATTTTAGGCGAATAAAGCTCTAACGAAGTTTGCGCGCCGTTATCCGCCAGCACCTGGGTTTCGTAATAACCGCGCACGCTGAGCATGCCGCCCATGGAAAACTGTTCGTTCGGAATTAACGGCATATCCGCCACCTGGCCGTTGATCCGATTTTCGAGACTCATCCCATAAGGCAAGTTATATTTAATATTAGTTCCGCCGTTTAAATAAGCGTAATCGGAACGAGCGTTGTACCGGGAGTTAACGAATTGCGACTCGGTATTGCCGATATTGCGCAAGGAAAAATTAGCGTTGACGTTAAACGAAAATTGCGCGTCGGCGCCTTGATAATTGCCGCTATAACCCAGCAAGAACGGCAGATAACTGATAGGCGTTTTTTGAAACAGGGCGCCGACGCTCTGGCCGTTCAGGTTTTGTTGAAAATCCTTGAACGATACGCCGGCGGTGAACGTTTGGTAATAGTTTTTAACGGAAGTGATAATCGGGTCTACAAAGCGCAAGCCGTAGATGGTGCCGGCCCCGACCACGGCCAGCGCGCCGGCGTTGGTTACGGTATTGGACGACGAATTCACCACAAACATGGCCAGCCGCTTGTTGGCGTCTATCACCGGCATGACGTAGCTGCCCACCACGACGTCGACCTGGCTGAAATTTTCCGGGCTGGTTTGGTACATAATGGAGGCGGAATGCAGTTTTTGCCATAAATTATCGTAATGCAAACTGGCGATGGCCCGTAAACGATCCGTGGTGCTGGTGTTTCGGCCGTTCAGTTCGAACTTGCCGTGCAAGGGCAGTTGATCCTTGACCTGCAAATCCACTTCCAGGGTGCCCGGCGTGTCGCCGGCTCTTAACACCGGCGTGATGGTGCGGTCCGGACTTTCCTTGGCCAGCGCCGCCAGTTGCTGCTGCATGACCGGCATGTTGGGCACGCCGCCTTCCGCCAGTTCCGGGACTTTTTCCTTGATGGCGCCCAACGAAAAATAACGCGAATTCGTCACCCGCAACCGGGAGACCTTGCCTTCCGCCACCTGTAAATAGACCAGGCCGCGCTCCACGTTCTGCTCGGGGATATCGACGGCTATGGTCTGGTAGCCTTTGCTGTGGTATAGGTTTTCCAGGGCGGCGCGCGCCTGTTCTATGGTATTGATGGTTTTTTGATTGCCCAGAAACGGATAAACCACTTTTTCTATCGTCTGCTTATCCAGCGTGGTGTTGCCTTTCACGCGCAGCTCCATTAAATCGAACGTCGCCGCCGGCTGCTCGGCTTGCGCGGCTTCCTCGGCGCGGCAGGCCGCGTCCGCTATCAGCATGGCGCAAGCCAAAACACGGGACAGCAGAATTGGAGACGTCCGGCTCCGTTTAGTGATAGTCAAGCGCATATTTGTTAATCAATTATTGAGCTTTCCGTTTAAAAGCCGCTAATCGGTCATTTTAAAAAACTAATGTTAACGTTTTGTGACAGGGCGTCATTCCTTATGCTAAATTCCGTATTCCGGCCTAACTTATTTATTCAGTCCCTGAACAAGCGCCTGGCGCGGACAAAGCGAATCCGGGTCCAACCTGGGACCGGCAAAGTCAAGCGGCTTGGATTGGCGGCGGATTCTTAAAAAAAACAGCCCCCGCCGAAGCGGGGGCTGTTCCGATAACGTTTACGGCTTCCTTGCCGCGTTTTCCCGTTGCGGGAAATAAACCCGTCCGTTCTATTCCAGCCTTAAATATTAAGGAGCAACAGTGGTGGTTGGGTTGGTGTTCAGCGTCTGGAAAGCGCCGTCGTCCAGAATGCCGCCGGTTACAGCGTGCGTCCATGGATTAACGGGATAGCTGCTTGCGGCAGTGGTGTTAGCTGTGTATGCAGCGGCTGAAGTCGCGGCGGACGGCATGTTGATTGGGTTGGTGTAAGAAGCGGAGCCGCCCAATATCGAAGGATTCAGAGCGTTGGCGACAGTACCCCAGAAGCCGGCGTTGCCGAATGGTTGGTTTGAGTATTGGCCTAAGTCGCCATAAATTGCGTACGGGCTTTGCGCATTCAAGATCAATTGTTTTACGATCAGAGACTCGACGGTTCTGCTGCTGCTTGTAGGAAATTGCCAGGTTGATTCGCTGGTGTAATCGTAAGTGCCGGAGAACGCGTTAGCCAATGTTGGCGCTTGGCCGTTGATTTTGATAAAGCGGTAAGCTTTGCCTAAAGTTACGTTTTTATCGGTCGATTGCTGGCCGAACGCCCAGCCTACATAGCCGACCGGTTCGCCGTTTTGACTGGTAGGACCGGTCAAAGGTTTACCGAAGATGTCTTGGCCATTGGAGGTTCCTTTGGCCAAGTCATCCAAACATTTTTCCATGTTGCCGGAATCCGGCACTTGGTAAACGTTTTCCACGGCGTTCGTAGCTGGATTAACCAAGCTAGTAACATCATTAGCAGGCTGATTCAGGAAATAACCGTATTGGCCGGCGGCGGTGCCTGAACCAGGCAAACGTTGGCAGAAGTTAACCAAGGTGTCGGCAGGCGCGATTGAAGTGGCGCCGGATGGCAAATGCGCGTCATAATCCGCGGCGGCGGCCGTCAGGGAAACGATAACGCCGGTGGATGGATTGACCACGTTGAAGGTGCTCCAGTCGGTAACGCCGCCGGAAACCAAGCTAGTGATTTGCGATTTGACCAGGCTAGGCATACAACCGTCGACTGCGGTCGCGGAGCTGTATTGGCCGGCGGTGCAAGTACCGGTGCCGTAGGTGCCGCTGTAGCTCAACAAACCTTCGGCCGCTTGTAAAGCGGTGTACAGGCTAGTATTGACTGGGAAACCCCAAACCAGCGATACGCCGGATTCAACGGTAAATCCGGCAGGCACTTTAGTAACCGGATTGAAAGATTTGATAACGCCGCCGCTGATGTATTCGGCTGTGTTAACGCCTTGGAACGCGGTCGGGTTAAGGTCGGACAGGCCGGCGTCCAGCAGCGCGGTGGTGATCATGTCGCCGCTGTTGGTGGTGGTGCAGCCATAAGTGGTTACCGCTGTGCCGTTAGGCAGTTTCGCGCTGAAACCGGCGATTTGGTAGCAGTTGCTGTTGTTGATGTTCAGGGTAGGAACCGCAACGCCTTGGAACAAAGGCGCGACGCCTTGCGCGGAACCGCCGAAGTTGACTTTATGGAAAGTCACGACGTCGCCGGCGGCCAGCGTGCCGGTGGTTACTTTGGCTGGGTTTACGGTACAGGTATAAACTTTATAGTTAGAACCCCAGTTGCCGGTGTTGTTGGTGCCGTTTGGCTGATTGGCGTTGTCTTCGTATAAAGTGAAGCCGGATAGGCACAGATTGGCGACTTCTTGCAGAACCAGATTGTCTTGCGCGGATGAACCGGCCAGGTACAAATCGTAAGCGGTCGCGGAAGAAGTTTGAGCAAAACCCGCCAAGCTGATGGCCGAAACCGCGGCCGATAATAATTTTAATTTCATGTTAATACCTAATTGTTTATGAGTAAGGAAAATTACCCGCCCAAGCCTGAGTAAGGCTGGACAGGCGGCCGGCATCCAGTCGTGAACAATGACCGGATACCATGGCGTGTTACACAGGAAGTTTTAAGCGCTGATTAAGCCGCTTTACGGCGTTTCAGGGAAACCAGGCCGGCGATACCGCTTAAGAACATCCATACTGACGCAGGCACGGGCACGGCAGAAGAAGTAGTGGTGCCGATAGTCAAGGTGCCGACGCCGTTGTTGACGGCGAAAGATACTGGCGACAACAAGGTTTCGGCTACGCCTGAACCCGATTTATTGACTTCCCACAAATTCAGGCTGCTACCAACCGCTACGGCGTTGGTCAACGAGCCTTCGGTGTTGGAGTTGTTAGTACCGTATGCGCCGATATAGCCGGTTGCCGCGCTAGTATACACAACGCTCATAGAACCAGTCGCAACGCCAGCATTAGCCTGAGTTAATTCAATGTTTACGCCACCTGTAGCATTTGAAAGCGCAGTAACGCCAGCTGTGCTGTTAGCGTACACGGATGAAATATCGCTAGCGTTCGCGGTAGTAAAAGTGGCGTCCAAATGCGGAAGCGCTTTTCCTGAAGTAGCGGCGTTATATTGGCCTTCCACGGAGAAAACCACGCTATCGCCGGCGCCGATTGCATTCCAGAATGCGCTGAAGTTAGAGTCCGTTGTGTAGGTCAATGGCGAAGAAGATGGCGTCAGGCTTTCCAGAGAGCCAGGGGTAACGCCTAAATCCAAGCTGTAAGAGCTTTGGTTAGTAGTATCGATAACGTTTAAAATCTCGTCGGAAGTGCTGAATTGGGCCGCTTGCGCGAAACCAGCGCTTGCCAGCAGAGACGCTGCAATTAAAGTTTTAGTAAATTTCATAATTTTTTCCTAATTTATGTTGAAAAATTAAACACACAAGCCGACAACCCGGCCGTCTTAAACTCCTAAGACCCCTGGGCTTTCCGAGCCCGCCTCGCGACGGGTTAGGCTTTTACGCGCTTAGTTAACATCTATAAACACCGAGCGGCGCCGCTTAATCCCCGCTACCATTTTTTAACGTACAATTTACTCCCTACATCCTCCCTCGCCTACTCCCTATATGTGCTGTCCTAATCCTTGTCCGATTCCCTTAATTCTTTCGCCGCGACCTTCGCGCAGCATGCACTTAACACCGCGAATTATTTCATACCAAATCCGATAGTTCCGTTACACATGCATTACAGTTTGCGTAAATGTAATACAAACGTACTACTAACTTATTCGCTTCTGGCCGCCAGGATTAGCTCCCGTTCGTTTTCCGGTATTGTTACTACAATGACCGTTGAGGCGCATTATTCCAGAATCGTTATGCCATTTCAGTGACACGTCAGTTACAATTCCCCTAAACAACGTACAAACGTATTACATAAGCGGCCCCCTTCCCATGTAGCCTTAAAATTCCTGATTGTTATAAATCTGTAATATTAATGATTTATGATTCGCAGCTGAAAACCGGTTTGCGATTTACGCCGGATTTATTGTGCACATGGGATTTAGCATTGAACGAAAACGATTATTTGCTGGACGATAAAAAACACATAGTATCCATGCGGCTGAACAACGCCGACCGCATTTCGATGCGCACCACGGCCGCGCGCTTGTTTGTCCGGGAGTCGGAACTGTACCGGTTCGCGGTCTACCATTTGCTGCACAGATTGCACAGGCTGCACGACGAGACCTGTTCCGGCAGCGATCTGCTGCCGCTGTTTCTGGAGTTCCGGGAAGAGCTTAATTTCCATCTCGGTTTAAAAAAAAATCA
>JBEKBU010000070.1:0-16145 GCA_050015235.1 Methylomonas sp.
CTTTTTCCGTATCACCAACAACTTCCCTATGCCAAGCGACGCATAGTCGGCGAATATCATCCTGATCGAAATTCGAAAGAGTGGCTTGGGTACATAAATATGCCAGATGTGCAGCTACGTGACGAAAACCAGCTTCACGTGAAGTAACGACTAAAGCGGTATTAGGATATGCCTGTATGGCTGATCGTATTGTACAGACAAAAGCGGCCCGATCTCCGGGATCGGCGATTTCATCGAGCCCATCAACGAGTAACAGAACGCGTCCTTCGACTAGAGCTTTATCTATTGCGGCAAGGAAAACGGCACTATGCCAACGGACGGTTTCACGCTGTGAAAGGGCTGCGATCAATTCTGAAAAAGAACCGCGCGCCAAGCTGCGTAATTCCCGGCAGCGAAAAAATAGTGGTAGCCAGTCTCTTTCAGGAAGATTATCTGTTGCTTTCTCACGCCGGCTAGGATCAGCGTAAGCTATAGCTAAACGTTTAATTAGCGTTGATTTTCCACCCCCCGGAGCCGCTAGCAAAGCCAAGTGCGGATGTTTTTCCAGTATTGAAACAACAGGTTGCCGGAGCTTTTCCAGTCTAGGGAGATCAATATAAAGCGGCACGAACAAATTTTCAAGCTGCATTCTCCGCGAACCGACATCACTATCAGCTGGCAGACCATCTAACAATATAAAACCACATTCTTCTGTGATGTAGCGAGCATACGCTAACATTGATTGAGAGATTTCTTCTTCAGTGTAAATATGATCTGATGGACTTGGATTTAAGCAAACGAGTTCGTGTAGTTTGCCAGAACAGTCTCTATCATCTGCGATAACTTCATTAGCAAGAGCAAGAGCAAGGGGTGTACCATCAGCATGAATCAATACAAAATGTGAGCGTTTTTTTCCTTTTGTCCAGTAAATCACCCAAATCCAACCACGCTGATGAGCCAGTAGTTCAGTATCTTTATCAAGAACCAAGGAATTTTTTACACCGCAAAGCCTACCAGCAAGTTCAGTCGCACGCTCTTTAGCTATAAGAATACGGCCATAAACTAATTCGTCAATTACTTGTGAGCCATCCAGAAGGGTGATTGGACTATTCTTCCGGTTTTTTTCCTGCTCCATGGCTGTTTCCGTGAATCCTGATAATGAGATGAAGTAGCCTGTAATTGGTAAGCCGTCTTGTCCTTCGATATTAAGAACGCCAACAAATTTATTTAGATCAGCACCGCCAATTTTTCCTGAGGTCGCTTTGCATTCCGCGATAGCTCTCCGGCGTTCAAGTCGATGGTCGGCAGTAAGGTCAACCTCACGACCGGATTTATGAATGTTCAGACGAGGCTGATCGTAACCCAAAGCTATAAAGAGATCGGCCATAAGGCACCCAAAAAGATCACCACGCGAATTGTTTTCGGTTTCTAAGATTCGGATGTTGTTCATATACCTGAAGGACGTATTAATGTAGACTACAGCTGATATGTAATTTCCTAATATAAATAGGATTTGTAATTATAACTGCAACATTTCAAAAATAACGATGTAAATCGATAAACACTTGCAATATTCACTTAATCAAATAATCCTCTCTATCGCTTAACCGCAAATTATCCACCCAATCCACGCTGATTCTATCCCCGCTTTTCAAATCTTTCAGCTGCAAAGTGAAATACGGATTTTTAGAAATACTCCCCCCCATATCCGCACTTATCACCAGCTGACCGTTCACCAGAATATTCAATTCGGTAATAAAATGCGCCGGGATCAAATCGCCGCTGAGCGGATCGCGATTGCGGCCGTTTTCCATCGGATGGGTAATCAGGATGCGCAGCTCCGTGTAAACATCCAGTTTTTCTGTTCTTATTTTTATGCTGGACATATCAACCGGTTCCGCAGCCGCCGGCGACGACTTTTACCCAGCGCCGGGTTTGGAAATACTCGGCGCCGGATTGAACGATAGCCGTGACATGGCTGCTTTCCGCCATTTTGATGCGCAGGCTGAGTTGGGCGTTCGCCTGCGCCGATAACGTAAACATCGCCGCTAGCGGTGTCGGATTTTTTTCCACCAACAAAAAAATACGCCGTATGTCATTCAGGCTGCTGGAGACGCCGACCGGAACCACCGCGCCGTTTTCGGCGACTTCCGGTATGGTCAGCATAATATCCCCGCTATCGGCGACGGGTTGAGCGCCGAATAAAAGTTTAATCGCATCATCATAGCCGGCGGCGGCGAATGAATCCCTATTGGCGGCGGCCAGACCGAATTTACCGGCCAGTAAAGCGAACAGCGCCGAGCAGCTCCGTAAAATAAACAAGCGGCGTGCTGGCGTATCATGCATTTTTTCTACCCTTGCCCTGCCCTGTCACGTCCGCCCCGCGCCAATATCCGCCAACGGGTAATGGGATGCGAATTGAAGGCTTTGCGGGCGTGCTGCCATTGCTTGACCACATTCGGGATGCCCAGGGTATCGGCGAGATTTAATTGCGTAAAGCATTCATTGGTATGCACAAAGGCTTCCAGAAAAGGGGCCATGGCGCGCTGCTGGGTTTGATAGAGCTCCAAAGCCTGCTGTTTGAGTTTGATTTCCGGCTTGCTTAAATTAATACAACTACGGCTGTGGCCGCGCAAGGGTAAATCGGCCGGTAGAAATAACGGGACATCGCTGGAGTCGATAGGCTTGTCGGCATTGGCGCCGGGTGGCCAATCGTTTTGCCAATGGATTAGATAGGCCAGCAGGCGTAGTCTGGATGGGTAAGGGTGGGGTTGCGCGTTTTCCAGCCAGTCGTTGATGGCCAGTAACGCAAACATGCCTAATCCGGCATGGTCGGAATCGTTTTCCATCACATCGGGAAAAACCACGATTGTGGGTTTGTTTTCGCTCAGTATGGCGACCAGCTCGTTGCGTAAGTCTTCGCCGTCCTGGGCAATGCCGCGGTCTTCCGCCTCCCGGTAAGGAACATGGTTAAAACCGGTAAATTCCGAGCGGTCGGGATGGCTGCGCAGCCAGTGCGAAACCAGCATGGCGTAGATGGAGCCGTCGGAATAACCTAACAAGTCCAGATGGATAAAGCCTTTACCCAATAAATGCGCGGCATGCCTGGATTCATCCAGGCGCTTTTCGCCATAGCGGATAAAATCGGCGCGGCCGAGATGATCTTTGCCGGTAGCTTCCTCGATGGCCTCGACATAGGCGTCGCCCGACGTAACCACCACGCTACGCACCGAACCGCCTTGCGCCAGCACTTGCTGGATCAGGCCGGCGGCGCTCAGGGTTTCGTCATCGGGATGCGGGGCTAGCACCAGTAAGCGCTCGCCGTGGCCGACGACAAAATTTTCCACATTCTGCGCCAGGCAAGCATCATAAGCCGTCATGCCTAAGGCTATGGCTGTTATTAGCCGGATTAAACGAACCATGCGCCGCACTAACCCGCCGACAGCCGTTGCGTTACCCGCAACAAATCCGCCTCGGTATCCACGCCAGCCTCGGGAGGCTGCGAGACGATTTGCACCCGGATTTTTTCGCCTTGCCAAAGTATGCGCAGTTGCTCCAAAGCTTCGACATTTTCCAGAGCAGTCGGCAGCCAATCGCAATAACGGCGCAAAAAATCCACCGTATAAGCGTAAATACCTATATGGCGCAAATGCGCGAGCGGCGCGGTCGGGTCGTAATCGTCCGGGAAACCGGCTCTTTGCCAAGGAATAGGGGCGCGACTGAAGTACAAGGCGTAACCGTATTTATCCAGCACCACTTTTACCGCGTTGGGGTTAAAAATATCCGTCCGGCCGTCCATCCTGGCGGCTAAAGTGGCGATTCCAGCCTGCGATTGCGCGGCCAGGGCTTGCGCCGCCTCGTGGATATACTCGGGCGGGATCAAAGGCTCGTCGCCTTGCAGGTTGACGATGATATCCTGCCCTTTCCAACCCAGCAGCCGAGCCACTTCGGCGATGCGTTCAGTCCCGGACTGATGACTGGCGGCGGTCATGACCGCTTGTATGCCCAAGCCCATGACGGTATCGTAAATCCGGATGTCATCCGTCGCCACCACCACTTGTTCGGCATTCGCCGCCAAAGCGCGCTCGCAGACGTGGGCGATCATTGGTTTGCCGGCGATTTCCAGCAACGGTTTGCCCGGCAGGCGCGTCGAAGCGTAACGGGCCGGGATGACCACTTTAAAAGCCGTACTCATGGGAACCTCGAAAAACCAGTCATTGATGCTTCGACAAGCTCAGCATGAACGGATAAGCTGTTGATTATCATAGACAACCGTTCGCACTGAGCTTGTCGAAGCGTGTTTTTTCGAGGATCCCTCATTTACGCAAAGCTTCCGACTCTTCAAAACTCAAGGCGCGCGCTTCGTCTTCCAGCATGACCGGAATGCCGTCGCGGATCGGAAAGGCGACATTATCGGCTTTACAGATAAGTTCCTGACGGTCTTTATTGTAAATTAACGAACTTTTGCATAATGGACAAGCCAGGATTTCAAGCAATTTTGTATCCATGAATTTTTTCCGCGAGTAAGGTTAATAATTGTTGGGAAAAAGCCTCGGCAATTTCCGCCGTAACCGGTAAATACCAGTGCCTTGGGTCTGCAAGCCGCCGGCATTTGACCGCGTCTTTTTCGGTCATGATGACCGGACGCTCATCGTTGAATTGTATATCTTTTAGCGTATAGGGGTAATGGTCTGGAAACGCATGCGCTTCGCAGCGTAAGCCGGCGGCGGCGAGTTGCTTGAAAAAGCGCTCCGGATTGCCGATGGCGGCGACGGCGTGACATGCGGCGCCGTCCCACGCGGACAAGGGTTGGCGTACGCCGGTCGATAAATTAACTAATTCTTCGCCCCGGCAATCCATGGGCAGTTCGCCCGGCTGCGGGTCGCCGCCGTTGACCACCACAAAATCCGCTTCCGTTAACCGCGCGGGAGGCTCCCGCAACGGGCCGGCAGGCAAACAATATCCGTTCCCAAACCGGCGTTCGCCGTCAATGACGACGATTTCGATATCGCGTTGCAAAGCGTAATGTTGTAAACCGTCATCGGCAATAATGACGTCGCAATCATGTTGCTCCAGCAATAAACGGGCGGCGTCCACGCGCCGTTTGCCAATAAATACCGGACAAGCGCACCGCCCGGCAAGCAATACCGCTTCGTCCCCAACTTGCCGCGCATCGCTGTCGGCAAAAACCGCCCGCGGCTGATGATAGTCGGCGCCCGCATAACCGCGGCTGACGATGCCGGGTTTGTAACCGTGCAGAATCAGCAATTCCGCCAGCTTGATCACCAACGGCGTTTTGCCGGTTCCGCCGACGGTAATATTGCCGACAATAATGACGGGTACGGGCAAACGGGTTTGCTTAAATACGCCGACGCGGTACAAAAAGCGTCTGAACCTGACCGCGTCGGCATAAAACAAGGAGAGCGGCGTAAATAGCGGCGACAGATACATTTCCTTATACCATGCATCCGTAAGCCATCTGCTTACCGTTTTATTCATTTTTTATCCGGCGGACTAATCGCGAAGGTTATATGGTGAAATCCCGCATCATTGGCGACGTCCATCGCGCTGATCACGAATTGATGCTGCGCCTGACCGTCGGCGTATATGATAAACGGCAACTGGCGCGAGGTTTCCGCCAAAGCCTTTAAAGCGGCTTTCAAACCCGCCAAGTCAACGTTTTTCACGTTGTCCTTTTCGTCGCCGATGCCGTAAACGCCTTTAGCGTCGATATACAAATTAATGGATTTGCTGGTTTGATCGCTCTCGGCGCCTTCGGCTTGCGGTAAATTAATCTTTAGATCGGTATGTTGCCGGAAAGTGGTCGCCAACATAAAGAAAAACAGCAACACCAATAACACATCGATCATCGGAATCAAGCCGATGTCGACCGGCACTCTTTTTTTGCGGCGGAAATCCATCAGCCTTCCTCTCTATCGCCCTGCATGATATCGATCAGCCGTATGGATTCCTCTTCCATCCGCAATACGCGGTCATCGACCAAGCGTTCGAAATAACGGTGAAAAAACAGGCTGGGTATTGCGACAGTCAAGCCTGACGCCGTACAAATCAACGCCTCGGAAATGCCGCTGCTCAATATCGACGGATCGCCCATGCCGCCGGCTGAAATGTCGGAAAATACGCGGATAATGCCGTCGACAGTGCCCAACAAGCCCATCAAGGGCGTAATCGTGGCTATACTGCCTAACGCATTCAAATAATATTCCAGTTCGTGAGCGACTTGCCGGCCGGCCTCTTCGATGCTGATTTTCATCATTTCCCGGCCGTATTTATGATTCAATAAGCCGGAGGCTAAAATTCTACCGAGCGGCGAACTGGTTTTAATCCGGCGGATCGCGTTATTATCGAGTTTGTTTTCACGATGCAATTGCCAAATATACGGAACCAGATCGGTAGGAATAATACGTTTTTGCTGTAAGGACCAAAACCGCTCCACGATAATCGCCGTAGCGGCTATCGAACAAAGGATGATAGGCGCCATCATCCAGCCGCCGTTTTTTAAAAATTCAAACACTTATCGTTCCCCAAATGGATACATACCAAGAAGTTTAACCCAATCCATAATGATTGCAACGGGCTTTCAGGCGTGAATAAAATTTAATTATAATTAAATTTTAGCAACGCGCAGTTTTAGATATTGGGCAAACTCGGCTTTAATTTCCGGATGCAATAATCCGTACTCCACGTTCGCCTGTAAAAAACCGAATTTGGAGCCGCAGTCGTAACGTCTGCCTTCAAACTCGTATGACAAGATTTTTTCGTCTTGCATCAACGCCGCGATAGCGTCGGTCAACTGAATTTCTCCGCCGGCGCCGCGGCCGGTCGTTTCGATTTTGCTAAAAATGGCCGGCGTCAAGATATAGCGGCCGACCACGGCGATATTCGAAGGCGCGACTTCGGGTTTAGGTTTTTCGACGATGGAGCTCAAGCGGCCGACGCGCGGAGCGGTGACGGTATGCTCCACAATGCCGTATTTATGCGTTTCCAGCGGGTTTACCGGCTCCACGCCGAGTATGCTGCATTGTTCGGCGGCGAACAGGTCGACCATTTGTTTTAAACCGCCGCGATTGCCGTCTTCGATCAAATCGTCCGGCAACAGCACCGCGAACGGTTCATCGCCGACCAAATGCTTGGCGCAATGCACGGCATGGCCTAAACCTAAAGCCTCCGCCTGCCTGACAAAGGCGCAGGAGACATGCGCGGGCAATAAGTCGCGGAGCATTTTCAGCAACTCGGTTTTCCCGCTTTTTTCCAGCTCCTTCTCCAACTCGTAGGATTTGTCAAAATGATCGGGTATCGAATTCTTGTTACGCCCGGTCACGAATATCATCGTCTCCACGCCGGCGGCTATTGCTTCTTCAACCGCATATTGAATTAACGGCTTATCGACAACAGGCAGCATTTCCTTGGCCACGGCTTTAGTGGCGGGCAGCGAACGGGTTCCGAGTCCAGCGACCGGAAAAACAGCTTTAGTAATTTTTAGACTCATAGTGGCTCGACTTAATTGATAGAGTGGTAGTTCAATACTGTTGAAACTTAAATGATAAGCTTGCTCCGTTTAACGGTTAGCCTGATACTTAAATCCATACAGTTTAAAAGAAAGCCGCTTGCTTATACAAGATTTTTACATAAAAATTTGACCTGATTGGCAACCTATTTCGACCTAGGCCAAACAGCTTGCCTGGGCTGGGCATGAAATGCCCATGCGTTAACGGGTTGCAGACTCGATCCGGCTGACTTATCTGAAGAAGATGAAGGTAAAGTTAACGATAAATAATACGGCTGTAGACTGCGTTGAAATGTGATTTTTTATGGAACTAACCATGATGGAAAAAATTAAAACATTATTGATTGAGAACAGGCTAACCATTGCGGCCGCCGAAAGTCTGACTTGCGGGCATTTGCAAGCCGCTCTCGGCTCGGTGAGCGGCAGTTCGGCTTATTTCGAGGGGGGGGTCACCGCTTATAACTTTACGCAGAAAACCGCTTTGCTGCACGTAGACCCGCTGCACGCACGGAGCGTAAACTGCGTATCGCAACAAGTGGCTTATGAGATGGCCGAACAGGCGTGTATGTTGTTCGGAGCCGATCTGGCGTTAGCCGCCACCGGCTACGCCGAACCGAATCCCGAGCATCGCATAGACGCGCCTTTGGCTTATATCGCCATATGCCGGCGGCGCTCCGGTAAAACAGCCCGCATTTACGGCGAACGGATTATCGGAGCGGATTTAGACCGCATCGCCATGCAGCAATATGTTACGGCTTGCGCCTTGCAAGCATTATTGGACTATTTGCAACGCGCCTATGAACGCTGACCGGCATTAGCGGCCGATGACTTTTTTAACCATGCCTTTTATACCGCCCCAGCCCTGTTGCAGCAAGTTCACGGTATTTTCGGCGGGCATCAACACCTTGCCGCGCACCCATTCGTCGGGACGGGCTTTGAAAACGGTCGAATGGGTCGAGCCGTCCCAGTTTGCCGGCGCTTCCGTGGTATAGTAATACGTAGCGAACGATTTACGCATCATATCCGGCGGGCATGTTAACGGCGTTACGCCATGAAAACTGATTTCACTCGTCGCAAATCCGCAGGCCCGGTTAAACACCGGCGCAAATTCGCCGTAACATTTTTTAATGTCCTTATCCCAGATATCCAGATAACCGCCGTATTCTTCCTTCCAGTCTTTATTAAAATAAATTAATATATTCAAACGGCGGTGAAAGTTTTTGTGTTTTAAATAATTAAAATCGACATGCACATCCAGCCGTCCGCCCGAATTGGTTTCATGGATGCCGCCTCCGTCCAGGTCTGGATCGGCGCGGAGATTGGGTATGTCCATTAAATCGGACATCATCGACACAAATTCATCCGATGCGAGCAGTTCATTCAGTTTAGCTATCGCCGGCGGGAATTTGCTGGAATCGGTAATTTGTATTTTTTTTTGCTCGTTAACGGCGCTAAATTCGCGCCCTAATTTTTGAGCCTCGTTAAAAGACGGAAACGCTTGATATACTTCGTTGGCGAAATCTTCATTTAAGAAATTGTCGATACAAAAATGAGGAAAAGGTTGCGCCGTTTTGATTTTTTGTTTAAAAGCTTGATGATCAAAAGGGTTTATTAATTCCATAGCATATCCTGGTTATTTGAATTTAAAAAAATATTGCAAAATCAGCTAGTAATTATGAGATTAAATACTCGGATTTATAACAACAGCCATAAGTTTATAAATAATTTATAATCGGTAACAGATTTTACGAAACAATAGATTCTTTACTAATTTACTCAGGTTTATCAATTCTTATAATTAATGTATATTTAAACACAATTCGGCCGTTGCGCACATAAAAAATTCTTAAGACATGAATGATGACTAATTTCCAACTTCATCCGCGATTACAACAGGACACCCTTGTTGTCGGCCAATTTACATTATCCGGACTATTCATGATGAACGACTGCAATTACCCTTGGTTCATTTTAGTTCCAATGCGTGCGGGCATAACGGAAATTTATCAATTAAGCCAGGCCGATCGACAAACTCTGTGGGCCGAATCCTGTTTATTGGCGGAAAAACTGCAACTTATTTATCAACCGGATAAATTGAATATCGCCTCAATCGGCAATATTGTTTCGCAATTGCATCTGCATCACGTGGCGCGCTTTCGGCGCGATCTTGCTTGGCCGGCGCCGGTTTGGGGTAAATTCCCCGCCCAGCCGTACCCGGAAGAGCGCGCCGACGCCGAAATCGCCAAAATGCGTGCGGCGTTAAGCGCCGCCTTAGTTGATTAAAAACTCAGAGAAAAACACGTCTCTGAAGCCATCGCTATTTTGTAATTTTGTCAATATATCGGTAATCTGCTGCTTGGTATTCAGACGCAAGGCTTCGCGCTGCTCCATGGTCTGTATATCGGCGGCGTGCAGGCCGCTCAGCGTCATAATCATTTCATGGCGCAGCACCGGCATGTTTTTTTTGATTTTTTCGACATTAGCGGCGCCTTCCACCAATAACTGAATGTTAATCATCAGATATTTTTTCGGCTCCGCCAAATTAACGGTAAATTTCGGCTTCATCTCCACATATTCGACGATAGGGCCGGCGCTTTCATCCGCCGGTTTTTCTTCGGAATTTGCCGCCGCCGGCCAGGGCAATATCATAAAACCGATTAATAAAATAAGCTTAAGCACCTGGAATCCTCATATAATGGCTTTAAATTAATACCAAATTAAAGCTATCGAACCAAAATCGTAAACTACGCTAAGCCTTAATTACGGATATGCATTTTTTATTCAGAAGTATAGTCAAAATTTTATAGATTTTTATGAAACCACTTGCCATAGGCCCCGTTATGATCGATATTGGTGGACTAAGTCTCACTTCCATCGATAGGGAAAAAATTGCCCACCCGAATACCGGCGCTTTGATATTGTTTGCCCGGAATTATGAAAATCCCGAACAGATACAGGCGCTGATTAAAGATATACGTAGCGTCAGAAACGGTGAAATTTTAATCGCCGTCGATCAGGAAGGCGGCCGGGTGCAACGTTTTCAAACCGGTTTTACCCGCCTGCCGCCCGCCGCTTGGTATGCGGGGCGCCCGGAATTGACGCAAGACGCCGGTTGGTTAATGGCGATGGAATTATTGGCGGTTGGGGTCGATTTCAGCTTTGCTCCGGTACTGGATGTCGATTGCGGCGTCAGTAAAATTATCGGCGACCGTTCGTTCTCGCCGGATTTTGCGGCAACCGCCAAGCTGGCGGCGGAATTTCGGCAAGGGATGCGCGACGCCGGCATGGCGGCGACCGGCAAGCATTTTCCCGGACACGGCGCCGTTCAGGCCGACTCCCATCTGACGCTACCGGTTGACGAACGGGAATTAGATGAAATCCGGAATAAAGATTTGGCGCCGTTCCGGCAACTGATTGCCCGGGGATTGGAGGCGGTAATGCCGGCGCATGTCGTTTATCCGCGCGTCGATGAACTTCCGGCGGGATTTTCCGCTATCTGGCTGCAACAAATTTTACGCGGCGAAATGCGTTTTAAAGGCGCCATATTCAGCGATGACCTGAGCATGGCGGGCGCCGCCATCGCCGGGGATTATCCAGAGCGCGCCCGTTTAGCGGCGCAAGCAGGTTGCGATATGCTGCTGGTCTGTAATAACCCGGCCGCCGCCGAACAAGTGCTGGACACGCTCGATTTCAGATCCGACGCCATGCATCAACAACGTTTATCGACTATGCGCCGGCAATTCGCCCCTAGCCGTCCGGGGCTGATTAATTCCGCTAAATGGCGGCAAGTTTCCGCTCAACTTAACGATACGTATCCATCTTATGCTTAAAGAAATTTCCGATATTCAGGCGCGGGCGTCATGTCTTTATGACGAGCAGGCGGTCGAATCCGCTCTGGACGATATGGCGGCGGCCATCACCGCAAAACTTCAGGACAGCAATCTCTTGGTATTATGCGTCATCAACGGCGGCATCATCGCTACCGGTAAGTTATTGACCAGACTTAAATTTCCGCTGATGCTTGACAGTATTCACGCCAGCCGTTACCGGAACAGCACTTCCGGTAAAGAATTACACTGGCTGTTTACCCCGGTGACGCCGCTGCAAAACAGGACGCTTTTGATCGTGGACGACATACTTGATGAAGGCCATACATTGAGAGGCATAGTCGATTATTGCCGGCAACAAGGGGCCGCGGCAGTATACACTGCCGTATTGCTGGATAAAAAACTACCCGGCGACAAACCGATTAAAGCCGACTTCACCGGTCTGGAAGTCGATAACCATTATCTGTTCGGTTACGGCATGGATTACAAGGGCTATCTTAGAAACGCAGCCGGCATTTACGCCTGCAAGGAAATATTATGACATTGGCCATTATCGGCGGTACCGGATTAACGCGGATCGAGGATCTGCGCATCAAAGATCGACAGCTATTGGACACGCCGTACGGCGCCCCTTCGGCGCCGTACTTACTCGCGGAATTGAACGGCGTACAGCTGATTTTTCTGGCGCGCCATGGTGATCCGCATCGTATTCCGCCGCATAAAATCAACTATCGGGCCAATATTTGGGGATTAAAGGAACTGGGGGCGACTGATATTATCGGCGTTACCGCCGTCGGCGGCATCAGTTCCGTAATGGCCCCAGCCGTTATTTCGGCGCCCGACCAAATTATCGATTACAGCTACGGCAGGGAACACACTTATTTTGCCGACGGCCTGGAGTCCGTAACCCATATTGATTTTACCCTGCCCTATTCCGCAACTTTGCGCGCAAGGATTTTACGCGCCGCCAAAAAAAGCGGCGTTAAAATTGTCGATTACGGCACTTACGGATGTACTCAGGGGCCGAGACTGGAAACGGCCGCTGAAATTCAACGGCTGGCTAGAGACGGTTGCGACCTTGTCGGCATGACCGGCATGCCGGAAGCGGCGCTGGCGAAAGAACTCGCGCTGGAGTACGCCAATATTTCGGTAGTCGCCAATTGGGGAGCCGGACTGGCCGAAGGCGAAATCAGCATGGAGGACATTGAAAAAAACTTGGAAACCGGTATGCGCAAAGCGATTGAGCTATTAAAGGCGACAGCTTTGCTGACGGATTAACGTAGTGAAAAGAATTTTGACGAAGGTGGAGAAACTTCGCCAAAATTCAAAAACACAACTCATTTTCTAGCAGGAGAAACTAACAACCAACTAACCGCCGGAATAAGCTTGAATCACAGTATTCCGGTTTAGCAAAACAGAAACTTATTTTTTAGTGCCGTCTTTATGCAGAACGTCATTGCGATAAGCTGAATTGCTGGAATCTTCAGAAATCGCTTTCGAAGCAGCAACATATTTGTCATGCTCCGAACTTTTTACCATATAAACGGCGCCGGCGGCTAAAACTACGGCAAGACCGATATAGAGCCAAAAATTGTCTTTTTCTTGTACTTCATTCATGTTATACCTTCCTTATTGTGATTATGATGGCGCTGAATTAATTCAACGATTAAAGAATACCAAAGCTTAATCCGGCCGCTTTTGATCTAAATCAAACTTTTTGTCGGTTTGCAGCGGCAATCTCATGTTATTTTTCCGGCCGGCCGCCTGGAATTATTCGGATAGCTTGCTGGAGCGGCCTCCAAAAGAAACGCTCGCGATTCCGGTCACTTTTAGACGCGGGTTTAAATCCATGTTTTGACGCCGCTTATTCATTTTTTTTGTTGCATAGGCTGGCTGTTGAATGTGTATTCACAATATTTACACAATTTTCTAGTACCTTTTATTTGCTGCTTTTTAAATTTAGGCGCCAGTCACAGAAGCGGCAAAATCCTGTTTAAGCGTTAAGTTACATCGCTTAAACTATGCGCCGGACTGATGAGGAAACCCAAACAACCCTGTTAAACATTAATTAAGAGCGTTGAATGGCTTTAACGACACTGATAGGAGGCAAACCAATGCGACATATAAATTTATCGCCAAATTGTTATCTTCAAGGTTTAAAATTTGATCGGCTGCGCAAAGCCAGTTTGGTATTGAGCATATGCGCCGGCGCGTCAATTCCGGCTCTTGGCCAGGCGCGGAACACGCCTCCCCCTGAAAGCATCGGCGCCCATAACGCCAATAATATTGAGGTCGTCACGCCGCCTCTACCGCCCGCCGGTTTTAATCCGCTGACCGCGTCTGACCAAGAACTCGAAAAATTTAATTTGCCGCCTCGTCCGGATCCAGTACAAGCGCCCAATGAATACGCCCGCTGGCAAAAAATGGTAACCATCCCGCAAACTCAATCGGCGCCGGTAGTGCAGCAAACAACTATCCGCCATCGCTTGCCCCAATCATATAATTATTATGAACGTAGCAAGCTCGACAACAGTAATGTAAACGTAGGCTCCACCAACTGGTCGGGTTACGCCGGCCTCGTTCCTAACGGTACGTTCGCGTCGCAAAACGCCAGCATAACCGCGCAAATTACCGTACCCACCGTTACCGCGGCTACTTGCAATAGTAACTGGGAATATTCCTCGCAATGGGTCGGATTCGACGGCGTAACGTCCAGCGATGTTCTCCAAGCCGGCATAGAAGCGGACGCCGTGTGTTCCGGCACGGCCACTTCCGAATATTACGGCGCCTGGTTCGAATGGTATCCTAACTATTCCTACCGTCTGACCAATTTCTCGATAGCGCCCGGCGATACCATAGACGTGCAGGTTTGGTATACCACTACCGCGCCGAACGGACACGCCTATTTCGCCAACTATCAAACCGGCGTGTCCGGATCGGTGGCTTTTTACATACCCGGCGGCGTCAAATTCGAGGGCAACAGCGTGGAATGGATACTGGAGCAGCCTGAAGTCAACGGCTCTCAGGCGGTGCTGCCGGACTATGTTTCCGATACCTTCAATAGCGCCGGCGCTTCTTCCACCGCCAGCGGCTCCGTTTCACCGGGTTCCTGCGCGGATTGTTCCTCCATGGATAACATAGAAATGGTCTCTTCCTCCAATGTCCCTCTTACTACCGTGACATTGTCGGGCAAGTCCACCATTTTATTTACGCAACCCGGCAAAACTACTCCCACGCCCCCTAGTTGCGGCAATTAACTCATCGTCCGCCGTTACGCCGCGCCAAACTTTTTGAGCACGGCGTAACGGGCCGGTTTCCCGCTTAGGAGGTTGTTGCAAAAGGTGCGTCCGGTTGAACGCGATAAAACCTAACATTTTGATTTTGTTGGGTTACGCTACGCTAACCCAACCTACATTTTGGCATTTACGACAACCTCCTTAGCGAGTTGGGGCGACCAATGCAAAAACAGCTTCTTGCGGATCCAGACAATGAATAATCCAAAGCCCGCCCGGAACCTGCATCGGCCCATTGACAACGCGCCCGCCGGCCTGCTTAACCCGCTCGGCGGCGCTATCTATGGCCTCCACGTTAAAATAAAACTGCCAGAAAGGCGCTGGCGTCTGCGGCATTTTAGTCATGACGCCGCCGATAGCGATAGGATCGGCGCCGGCGCTAAAGGTCTGATAAACACCCATTGGCCCCATATCGATAGCTTCCGCCTTGCTCCAACCGAATAGGCCGGAATAAAAATCGAACGCTGCCGGGCCGTCGCCGGCGCTAAGCTCATGCCAGCCGACTTGGCCCACCGTGCCCATGGGCGGCCGCTCCGGCGGCTGATCGCATGCGGCGCTAAACAGAATAAATACCGCTCCATGCAAATCGGCTACCACCGCAAAGCGGCCCACGCCGGGAATTTCCTGCTCAGGGCGCAGTAATTTGCCGCCGGCGTCTTGCACGCGTTGGGTATAAGCGCCAACATCATCTACGCCGATATATCCGGTCCAGCAAGGTTTAACCCCTAAGGCGCGGGCGTCGGCGGGGATGTCCATCAGCCCGCCTATTCTATATTGGCCGGCGGAAACGATAATATAGGCGTGGTCCGTCATACCGGCGTCTTGCGCCTCCCAGCCGATGACCTGGCTATAAAAGTTTTTTGCGGCGTTGCAATCTTCTGTTAACAGCTCGTACCAGACGAAATTACCCAAATAGTTAGACATGAGGACTCCGGAGGAAAGTTGATTTGGAGCGATGATTCTAACATAAAAGCGCAGTCAAATGACGAGCGCCAATAGAAACCCTGTCGAACTTAACCCGGCTCTCTACAATTTGTTTTTAAAATTGATCAGATCGCTATTAAATTGCTCGATTGACACCGGTTTGCCGAAATGATAGCCTTGATACTGCAGGCAATTCAAGCTTTCCAATAATTTACGCTGGGTTTCGGTCTCCACGCCTTCGGCGATCACATTCAGATTCAAGCTGTGCGCCATGGCGATAATAGTGCTGACTATCGCCAGATCGTTGCTGTCGACGGCAATATCGCGCACAAACGACTGATCGATTTTAAGCTGCTCCAACGGCAGGCTTTTTAGATATTGTAACGACGAATAGCCGGTGCCGAAGTCATCCAGGGAAAATTGCACGCCTAGCTTTTTCAAGTCGTTCATCGTGGCGATGGTATCCTGAATGTTGTCCAAAAGCGTGCTTTCGGTCAACTCCAGTTTAAGACGTTTCGGATTGATGTCGAATTGTTTGACTACCGTCTCGACTTGAGCAACAAAATCCGTTTGACGGAATTGCTGGGCGGATAC
>JBEKBU010000071.1:0-16073 GCA_050015235.1 Methylomonas sp.
CCCGGACAGCGGATGCCCGGATTGGCCGCCCGGCATTTCCAATATGCCGTCTTCCGGATGGCCAGGCGACAGCGCCAGGCGCTCGCTGGCGCCATTGGCGTTCGACAGCACCTTCACGCAAAACCCGGCGCAGCCGTCGCTGTCGAACTCGGCGATGTCCAGAAACGCCGCCAGCATCGGCAGCGCCCCGCTAATCGGATGCGCCACGGCGATCCGGTTAACCGCGCCCCATGTCAGGCGCTCCGGGCCGGCATGCGGATGTTGGCCGGCCAGATCCGCGTTGGCCTCCCGCAAGCTTTGCAAAATAAACGCGTCCCAGTCGTCGCGATAGCGCGCCGGCAGCACGCCGGGCGCGCGTTGCGTCAACAATTCCCGCAGCGGGGTCTCCATTTCCCGCCAGGCGTATCTGAAATCCGGATCGTATTGTTTGCCGCGCGCCACGACTTTGGCGAATACGCCTTCGGCCAGTTTCGAGCGGAACGCCGTCAGTAGCGCCACGCCCTTGCTATCGCCGTTCATATTGCCGTCCCAGGCGCGCAACGCCTGCTCCACGCCGTCCGCCGCCGGTTGCGCGCCGCTAGAGCGGCCCAAGGTTTCCAGCGCCAGATTGCGGTAAAACTCGAAAATTTCGCAGCGCGTATCCAGCTGTATCCGCAACATGTCCTGTTCGGTCAGCGCCCGGTTTTGCCGCAATAACTCGGCGATCCGGTACGCCCGATAGCCTAACGCCCAGTTATAGCCTAATACGTAAGGATAGTCGCGCCCCAAGGTGCGGTTGTTGGCGGTGGCGATAAAGCCTTCCGGCGCATCGTACAGGCGCGGCAATTCCTCGGCGGCTATAAAGCCGTCCCAACCCGCCGCGCCGTCCGCCCAGGACTGGGCGGCGGCGCCGTCCAGGCCGAAGCGTCTCGGAAACCGTCCCATATAAGTCCAGCCGATATGGCCGGCGCTATCCGCCAGCACCACGTTTTGCGGCGGCCCGCCGGCCCGGTTCGCCACCGGCATGGCCTCCAGCACGCTAGCCGCATGATCCATCTCCAGCAAACCCAGATCGACGGCCTGTGTTTCCAGCGGCGTCCATTTAATCGCCACCTGCCGTCCGAGCAGCAGCCGCGACGATACCGGCCCCCAGATCGTCGACCTCGGTTCGATGCTAACGTCCGCGCCGCCCTTGACCTTGATGACGCCGGCCCGCGCATCGAAATTCCGCCAGCCTTGCGGGGTAAGGTATTGTTGAGCATTGTCCGGATTAATCTCCAGAAAGATTAAATCCAGCAAGTCCACGGTAGCGTTGGTAAAACCCCAAGCGATGCGGCCGTTGCCGCCGACGATAGGCAAGGGCAGGCCCGGCAGCGTGACGCCGTTGAAAGCGTGTCCCGGATAGCTGAAGTTTGTCCGGTACCAGATATTCGGCGCGCTCAGTTTCAAATGCATATCGTTGGCGAGTATGGCGCGCCCGTCCACGGTTTTCGCGCCGGCGACCACCCAGTTGTTCGAGCCGGCTATCACGCTTTCCGTAGCCACCGCCCCCCGCGCCGAGGCGACGTCTTCCGTATCCAGCGCGCTGAAAGCGTTGACCGGCACAGGCTGCGCCGGCCGGTGCGACTCCGCGCCGCCGATTAAAACCGTGGCGTAAGCGTCGGTATCGGGCGTCAAAAACCGCGTCAACGGTTGCGGCAAGGCTTTTTCCATGACGCTGAGCATGCGCTCGTCCTGCTCATGCCCGTTCAGCGTCTGAAACATGACCAGCGCCGCCAGTATGCTGTCCTCCGCCCGCCACGGTTCGGGACTGTAATTGAGCAACAGAAATTCCGGCGGCAAGATACGGGTCGCGGAGATATAAGCGTTCACCCCGGCGGCGTACGCCGTCAGCACCGCTTGCTGGTTTTCCGGCAACTCCGCGACGATGGCGGTTGCCGTGCGCTCCAGTTGGTAATCGCGCTGGCCCCTGTCGGCTTCAACCGCCTTGGCGCCGAAAATCTCGGCCAGGCGGCCCGCGCCCTTGCGGCGCATCAAATCCATCTGAAACATCCGGTCGCGCGCATGTAAAAAGCCCAGAACCCGGTATACGTCGTTACGATTCGCCGCTTCTATGGATGGAACTCCAAGCCGGTCGGCGCGCACCGTCGCCGGCCCCGTTAAACCGGCCAGCCGCGCCATGCCGTTCTCGACCGGCAACGAGGCGGACAGCAGAAAATACAGGCCGCCGGCCAACAGTAACGCCGGAATCGTCAACAAGCAGAAAATAAATTTTAATTTTTTGAACATAACGCCTGAGGTAAGTGTCTCAGAGATAATTCTCGCCTCGCTAATGGCAATCCACGAGCCGGGTAGCGGGCCTTGCCGATAAAATAATAACAGATTACTTGATGTGTAGGTATGAAAACGGGCGAAGCATCGCCGGTTTCAGGTCACGGCCTATTGGAGCACGCCGCCGCGCCAAGCAGGCCATAGGCGTCTAAACTTAATACTAAAACATTAGTACTTAAGTATTAATACCTTAGTCGTAATACTTCAGGACAATTGGAGTTACGGTAATAAAATTGTATAAATTACCCAAGTCAAAAACCGGCGTGTTGCAAAATATGCGGTGAATCCGACAGTTTCTTGATAGTTTAGTGTTTAAAATTAAACTATATTTTAATTAGCACAGTTAATTTTGGCGCGTAAAAAATAATACGCGCGTAATGGTTCATAGTATCACTCCCTGCGGTACTTTGTTATGCCGTCGTCAGATGGCGCACTCGCAAGCCACCTTCACAGGTGGCTTTTTTTTGGAATATTATTTTCGATGCAATTTATTAAGCTGGCGCCCAGGCAATGCCGTTAAGTTAAGGATTAACCGTTCGCCCTGAGCCTGTAAGGGTGAACGGCTTAACACTCCCTACGAATGCCTTATCTTAACGGCATTGGGCGCCCAAGCCCCTAGGCGGCGCCGTAAAAAATCAATTGTCCTTAAAATCAAAAGTAAAATCGGCGGACGGCGTGCTACTGGTCGTGCTTAATTCAACCTGTATATCGTCATACACCTTGGCATTGGTTTTATACAAATACAAGCCGGAAGGGAACGAAATCTCATGCGTGGAGGAAGCCGGCACGATGGCGACGGCTTTGGTGACTAACGTATCGCCGCTGGCAACCGCCACGCTTTTGGTCAACGTAACTTTTACCGGCGAGGAGTCGGTATTGGTAATGATTACCGCATGAACGATACGGCTCTGCCCATTGCCAAGCGTTGCTTCGTTTTTGTCGTTAATAAGATCGATAGGCGTAGGCGCGGTCGTGGTCACTTGCGTATAATACTCGGCGGCGGAAGCTTGACCGCCGGCCATAACGCCGGTTGCGAATACGATAGCGGCAGTCAAGGATTTAAATTTGTTCATGTTAGTCTCCAAAAAATATAAAAATTAATAAACCCGGACGATGGGTTGCGATGCAAAGATCACATAAATATAAGAGCAACTAAGATGCCAGTTTTGAATTAATATGAATAAATTAATTAATACAATGCCTTATATGGCTTGGGGCGGCAATTTAAATCGTTTGCGCAACCTTAGCCGTCTGTCAAGCGCGGCTTACCTCTACAAATTGCCGGTAATTCGGTTGAAATAAACCAATATAAACGGATTGCAACTAAATTCTTGCTAAAATGTCCATTTTTACAATTTAGCGTATCGAATAACCGAACCGCTTACGCCACTGGGAGATTAATTTGAAATTCATACCGTTTCCACGCCTACTGATGGCATTAACGCCAGTTTTATTTTTGCCGGGTTGTTACGTTGCGCCGCCGCCTAGACCGATGGTCGTCGCTCCGGCATATGTCGCGCCGGCGCCGCCGCCGGTAGGCGTGGCGGTCGTCGCGCCCATCGGCGTCGCGCCCGGTCCAGGCTGGGGCTGGGCGTACCATCCGCACTACGGCTGGGGCTGGCATCATCCGACCCTGGGCTGGCGGCACGGCCGCTAGCTATTCCGGGTTCCGGTAGCGGGTTATGCATTTAACGATATCCCGCACCGTCGACTTGCCTCAATCGAACTTATCCGCCAACTGCTGATAAGTCAACACGCCGCCGCCGCCGCCGTATAAGTCCCGGATCGGCTCGCAATCGGCGTCCGACGGAAATACCTTCGGACGCCCATCGCCGCGCGCATGTTCCGGTTTAACGGTTTTGGCCTCCAGTCGTTACGGCTACGGACTGCCCAAGTCCAAACGCTACATCCACACCAACCAAGCCATAGATAACCTCAAATGGAAAAGTAGTTGGCTATGTGCCTTAACGAACAGAACCAGACAGGATAAGCGCGGATAATTGCTTTTCAAATGCCGTGCTCCTTAATATTCGTATTCCTTAAAAAGATTATCGACTAATCATTTGATGATCAACTGAACTTGGCTGTAAGCGTGACCGGGTTCGAAATGCAATTATATTAGGAGAATAAACCATGAATATCAAATATTTGATAGCTATTCTTACCATTGGGGTAATAACGAGTTGCAGTACTACCGCGCCACATGCGGAAATTATGGCGGCCACTGCCGACGAGCCTTGTTTTCACAGGGGAACGATATACTCGAATGGCGCCGCTTCCTGTCAATCGGGCATGCAGTACAGGTGCGACAATGGCGAGTGGGTTAGCCTCGGCGATAGCTGCCGGGAAGCGCCAGTGTTGGCGTCAAGACAGTGCCAGTTTTCCGGCGTCACCTTTCCAACCGGCGCCGCGAGTTGTCAGTCGGGCTCTCAATACCGTTGTGAGGATGGATCCTGGCGAAATATAGGCGTCGCGTGTTCTGGCGGCGAGTCGCCAATGCGTGTCGTACCGGGCGGGCGAACCTGTATGCTTGAGGGAGGAAATACCGTTTCCACCAGCTCTAGCGTCTGCCGTTCCGGCAGCACCTATTTGTGCAGCGACGGCGAGTGGATCAATCTCGGTACTTTGTGTCGTTAGTGTGTTGAGGCATGGAGTGAGTAACCGGAGTTAGCCGTTTCTTAGGCAAAATGATCAGGGATTGACGCCAACGCCATTAAGTAAAGCCGTTTTCTTAACTTAATGGCATTGGTATTGATGCTTCTTCAGTTTAAAGTGGTAGGAGCATATGATGCAAATTGAAATAATCAGGAAATCATCAGCGTTGATTGCCGTGGCGATGCTGGTGATATTAAATGGCTGCGCCACGACTCGCGGCTTGGACGCCAAAGATCCTTGGGAAAGTTGGAATAGAGGCGCACAGTCTTTTAACGATGTTGTAGACGATTACGTGATGAAACCGGTTGCAAAGGGCTATGACTGGATAATGCCGCCGATTGCCCATCATGCGGTCAGCAATTTTTTTAGTAATATCGACGATATTGATGTGTTCATAAACGATGCCCTTCAGGGTAAATTTGCGCAATCCGGCATGGATACGGCGCGGTTACTGATCAACACCACGGCCGGCGTCGCCGGTTTCATCGATGTCGGCACATTGATCGATCTGCCCAAACACAACGAAGATTTCGATCAAACCTTAGGTATTTGGGGCGTGTATTCCGGGCCATATCTGGTTTTGCCGTTCTTTGGGCCAAGTTCGCCGCGTGGAGTTGCCGGTCTGCTAGGCGACGCCTCGATGAATCCGATCAGTTACACCGGTATATATTTTTCCAGCTCGTTTACGGCCTTGGCCGTTTCCGGCGGCCTGGGGGCAACAAAAGCAATCAATACCCGCGCCAATAATTTAGGTCTCGAAAAAGTGATCAGCGAAGCCGCAATCGACCGTTACGAATTTATAAAAGACGCCTATATCGCAAGGCGAAAATTTCTGATTAACGAGGGCCGCGTCCCGGAAGACGATGTGTTGAAATTCCGAGATCAAAACTATGACGATCTGGGACCGGTCAATCCTTATTAAAGGCAATTTTCTCTGAAAAATTCGTAACTATTCAGTGAATTTTAAGCTAGCGTCAGCTATTCGGCTTTTGACGCCGGAGCGCCTATCAGAGGACGCTGTGAATACCTCCCTGTAGCTTTCGCCCGGCCTCCACGCCGGTCAAACCTCTGCTAGGCGCTCCGGCGCCAAAAGCCAAGGTGGTCAGCTATCGGAAAGCTTTTGAAAGTTTAGTCACTCGAACAGTTACAAAAATTCATTCTTTCAGCTTAACCAGTTCCTTTAAATCAAAGGTTTTATCATCTGCAAGGGGAATGGTTCTAAGCCTTAGATTATTGGCTTTCTCCCATTTTTCCTTTCTGGGGCGATTGGTTTTTGCCTTTTCGGAGACGATAGCCACCGCAATGACTTTATTCTTGTTAGGCTTTGCCGCGTTCAGCAGGGTAATAATATTTTCGTGTTTGATGGTTTCAGAGAGTTGCGTAAGGGCATGCTGGTAATTATTGCCTTTGAGTTCAACAAGAAAAGCGTACCGATCTTTTGATTTTTGATAAAAATACAGGCAATCGCATCGAGTAGATGCGTCATTGATCATGCAGCCGTCCACCAAGATTTTAATGGCTAAACCTTCTTCGGAAGGCGTAAGCTTAACGCCTTTGCCATACTCCTGAAAATGCAGCGACTTCCACTCGCATCCGGTTTTATCCATTTCCGCCAATTTTTGCCGCACCGCCGATATCATTCACGATGCTCCCACTCAATGTCGCGCATCGCTTCGTAAAGCTCATTGATTCGATCGAAAGGTTCGGTAAATTCGGCTTCGTCAATTAATCCGGAATCCATCACAATGTTTTTGACCATTCCATCGACTCCGAAATGATAGGCTTGCACAGGCTTATCAAGCGCAACCATGTCTGGATTGGCGTCTTTCAGTTTTTTAACATCCTCGTCGTCCGGATATTTCTGAACCAGACTATTGAATTTAATCAAATTATTGACACAAGATAATATGTAAGGGCTATGGGTGATGAGGATTACTTTTAATCCATTATTCACCGCTTCCGCCAGACCGTTTACAATTTCTTGTTGCGCCTTGGGGTGCAAATGCGATTCAGGTTCGTCTATTATCACCAGACTGCCTAGCATTACCCAATGTCTTAAACCAATTAATAGAGGAGATGTTTCCGTCACCATGGATGAGGTAAGATGCAAACGAAGTTTACTTTCTGAATTGTTGACCTGATAGCGGAAGTCCGGCAACGCGCCTTCTGGTTGCATAACCAGCAACTGGTCTTCACCATACAAGCGGCTTTGCAATTTATCGGCAATATCGGCTGAGAAACCAACTTTAGAAATATCGAGATCGTAAAGGCAGCTTATAAAATCTTCAGTAGGTTTATCAAATCGTATCAGAGTGCCTGTCTTTCTAGTCTGATTGCCTTTGCTGGCAAGTAGAAGTTTGTCGGAAATAGCCTCTAAGCCGACATGCTCATCCGCCCGCGCCCGGTACAATGCTTTATAGGTCAACATGAAATTTGACCGAGCAGCTGGAAAATATTCAGCGAAACCACCACCAGAAAACCAAAAAATATTCCAACAAAGTGGCCATATAACTTGCTCTCTAGAAAGCTGGTTTAGAGAATGTGGCTTGGTTTTTATGAGTTCAATCGTAGTTTTAAGAATGATTTGCAGTTGCTCTTCAGACAAAATATAAACATTTGAAAAACTAATTTTAGTGTCGGCAAACAGATTGCTGTCATCATTGAAAAATTCGCCAAGCCTATCCTTAAATAATTCAGCATGTAAGTTAGCTAATGCCGGTATGGCTTGCTGTAAATTTGCGATTGTCAGTTGTTGCAATTGTTCAAAAGCTTCTTGCGAAGAGTTTAAACTTTTTCCAAACAAAATTTGGTGAAAATGCTCCGAATTACTGAAATAGCTGGTAGTTAGAGTCTCATGCCTCTGCAAACCATAAAGCACCTTACCCAAATAACTTTTCCCTGTGCCATTCGGCCCCACAAAAACCGTCAGTCCACCCAATTCGACAGTCGCTTCTTTAATCGGGCCAAGATTCGTTACCGAAATTTTCATATTCTTTTCCTTTGATTACTAACTCAATTTTAATGCATTTAAAGCGTTTTAGTTGGTTTGAAATTGAGAAAAGGGTGGGTTAGATGCTTGCATCGTAACCCGCCAAGCCTTTTACTCATCCGACTACCATTCTTGAATAACCAATTCGGATAAATTTGGGCTCAATCCAAAAACCGTTACATGCTTTTTAAGCTATGGCGGGTTACGATGCAAGCATCTAACCCGCCCTACATGAACCACATGATCGCGCTTTAAAAGACCTACCGAAAGCTGACCACCTAGGCTTTTGGCGCCGGAGCGCCTAGCAGAGGTTTGACCGGCAGGGAGCCGGGCGAAAGCTACAGGGAGGTATTTACAGCGTCCTCTGCTAGGCGCTCCGGCGTCAAAAGCCGGCGGGGCAACTGACGCTAACTTAAAATTCGCTGAGTAGTTTCATAAAATGTCACATAGCATAGTTTGGGTAACGTTCTCTAGAGGGTTGCCCAACAATCGAAGTTGTCGGCCACCGTTAGGCCGACATGCTGGGTTACGGCTATCGCCTAACCCAACCTACATTTTGAGGCTAGCTACTCCGGGCTCCGGTAGCGGGTAATGCATTTAACGATATCCCGCACCGTCGACTTGCTGCAATCGAACTTATCCGCCAGCTGCTGATAAGTCAGCACGCCGCCGTCGCCGTATAAATCCCGGATCAACTCGCAATCGGCGTCCGACAAAAACACCTTCGGATGCCGCTCGCCGCGCGCATGGCCGGGCTTGACGGTTTTGGCCGCCAGCCAGTCCGGCCGATTCAGCGTTGACCAAGCTACAACCGGCCAATCAGGTTGCGGCCTGCCCAGCACCACCTCGCCATCGCTCAACAGCAACAGGCAATCGTAATGCACCGGTACAGGGTTGGTTTTTGCTCGTAACCACGCTATCATTCGTTAAACCTCGCAAAAGGATCGTGGCCGCGCATAGCCGCCTGCCGCGATGGGTGATGAACGGAATCCGCCGATTTTTTCGCCACCGGCGCCGCGAACGACAAGGCCAGCGCGTCGGCGCGGTTCGGCGACGGCAAGCGCCGCCGCTTCATGTCCTGCTTGCTTTCCATCTGCAATTTGCCGTCCAGGCGCGGCACGGTCTCCGGGCCGGTCAAATCCGCGTACAACTGCTTATCGTCCGGGATACAGCCGCCGGCTTTCAACCAATCGCGCATCAGCTTCCACATTTCCGCGCGTTTATTCAAACAGCCAGCATCCGCCGAAGCGCCGGCAAACCACACCAGCGCCCAGTCGCGGCCCAGCGCCGCGCCGCCGGACACGATGCCGGTGCCGTAACCGGCGTCGACAAACACCGCGTCGGCTTGCTGCTCGTCCTCGTCGCGCGCCAGGATGGCGGCGATATGCATATCGTTGTCGTTCTTCGGGATAACGTGCAGAATCTTGAACAACAAACCCTGCCGCAGACCGATCACCAGCTCGTCGTCGCCTTCCCAGGCCGGATCGCAGGTCAATATCTTGGCGGCGAAATTAAACTGCTCGGCCCGCAACTCGCGCCCCAACGCCGCATCCGCATCGGCCACGGCGATAAACTGCCGCGCCGACAGCGACGGAAACATGCCGCGCACGCGGATTTTCACAAAATCGCTATCCAGGCCGTAATCGTCTATCCACTGCTGAATTTGCGCCTTATTGGTAATCGCCGCGCCGCGCGAATCGATCTGCCGGCACAGCCAACGGTGCCGCAGGCCGTGAAAGCAGCGGTGAAAATCGCCGCTGTTGCGGGTCGGATTGCCGAATTTAAAAAACATCGGCTCGCCGTCCGTCAACCCGCCCTCGGCGACTTCGGCTATCGCGTCCGGAATCGCCGACGCTTCGTCGAATATATAAAACGGCGTCGAATCGGCGGCATGCAAACCGGCGAACGCCTCGGCGTTCTCCTCCCGGCAGGTTTGCGCCGACACCAGCCACGCTTCCGGATAATCGACGTGGCGCATCCACATCGAGCCCTTACCTGTGCTGATTTTCCACCAATCGCGCGCCACCGATTTTTTCGCCCATTTGACGATCTCCGCCCAGGTTTTTCCGGCCAGCTGTTCGGCGGTGTTAGCAGTGACGATGCCCTTCGCGAACGGCCGGGTACACATAATCCAGTTCACCAGCCAGGCCGTCAGCGCGCTCTTGCCGACCCCATGCCCGGACGCCACCGCCATGCGGATCGCGTCCACCGCGTGCACGCCGTCGAAATCGCGCTGTTTCACCAAGCCGCCCAGCTCGTCCAAAAATTCGCACGCCCACGCATCCGGGCCAAACTCCACGTTAAAGCGCGTACGGTAAGCCGCCGCCAGCGGCACGATGCGCAGAGCCGGGTCCTGATCCCACGGAAACGCGTAAATCACAAAGCCGAGCGGATCGGCGTAAAAACGCGCCATCCATTCCGCCAGCTCAACCGTTGACGATGCGTTCACGCGCCTCCTTGATCAATTTCGCCATGGGCGTGCTGATTTCCAGTTTATCGTTCAGCATGCCCAAATGCCGCGCCGCCAGCTCCAACTGCCGGCCTTTATCCCAGAACTTCACTTCCTTGCACACGCCGGTCGTCACGCCGTATTCGTCTTTGATTTCGACCACTTTCACCGCCGATATCGCCGCCGCCACTTCATCCGGCCATTCATGCACGGACAACAGCGCGCCGTTGGCGTCGAACGCCCGGCGCGGGTCGCAAAACGCCAGCCGGGCGATTTCCAGCAACACCCGATCCTGATCGAGCTGCAAACGCTGCGCGCGTTCCGCCATGCGCCGGGCAATTTCCGCCTGGACGCGCGGATTCCGGCAAAGTTTGCTGCCGACATTATACGCGGAGCTATCGGCGTAACCGGCGCGCGCCGCCGCCTGACCGGCGTTAAGATCGATCAGGTACTCGTCGATAAAAACCTGTTGTCTTTTGCTAAGCTTCTTCATCCATATGCAAACAAGTAGATATAAAGCGATTTTACCTAATGAACGGTTTATATCAACCGCTTTGTGCGGATGATTTTTTTCGCCTTGGCGCGATGATGCGGTTGCTGGATATTACGTACGATTTGGATGCAAATAATGGGAATTTTAGTCATCCATTCCGGAATTCGTTTGAAGAGTAAGCGGTTTACAAGCTTTTGATGCTTTTAATATTTGTCGCCTTTCAACGAGCGACTAATCTTTCAAAAGCTTACCGATAGCAGACAACCTTGGCTTTTGGCGCTCCAGCGCCAAAGGCCGGGTAGCCGACGCTATCTTAAAATTCGCTGAAGCATTACTAATTCAAAATCGCAATCAAATTTAACCGGCAAGCGGGATCAATTTCCAATCGGCGTCAACGCTTTATCGGCTTTTTTGGTTTGCAGCAAGGTTAAGTCATGTTTCGCGTTTAGCGTGTAGGGATGGCTGGGGCCGAACGCCGACCTGTATCCTTCCAGCGCCCGGCTATACAACTGTTCGGCTGTCGCGTAACGGCCTCGCCATTCCTGAAATTTCGCCAGATTGTCCACACTGGCCAGCGTCAGCGGATGATTCCGCCCCAAAGCTTTTTCAAAGCCATGCAGAGCCCTGTCGTACAACGATTCGGCGGCGCCAACATCGCCCCGGTGAAACAATAAACCGGCCAGATTGCTGACGTTGAGCAGCGTATCGGGATGATAGGCCCCTAACTGCCGTTCGCAACCGGTCAGCGCCCGCCGAAACAACGGCTCCGCCGCCGCGTAGTCGCCTTGATCGTAATAATAACGGGCCAGGTTGCTCACGCTTAGCAAGGTTTGCGGGTGATCCGGGCCCAGCGTTTCCTCGAAGCCCGCCCGCGCCTTACGGTAAAAAGCATGCGCGGCGTTTAAATCGCCTTGCATGTAGTGCAGCCGGGCCAGATTGCCGATACACGTCAATGCGTCCGGATCGGACTTGCCCAGCGTACGTTCAAAACCGTCCAGCACCCAGCGGTACAATTGCATGGCGGTTGCTACGTCATTTTCGTTATACTTCACTACCGCCAAATTATTCGCGCTTTTTAACGTATAGGCGTGAAAGGGGCCCAGCGTACGCTTAAAACCTTCCCAGGCGCGCAGGCATAAAGCGGTGGCCGCGGCGTAATCGCCTTGATAGTTCAGCAATAAAGCCAAGTCGTTTACAGCTTCCAAAGTGTCGCTATGCGTGGGTCCCAGCTCTTGTTCGAACAGCTCCAACGCCCGGCGGTAAAACCGTTCGGCGCTGGCATAGAGTCCCGCGCATAAATGAAAGGAACCCAATTGCTTGGCGTCATTGGCCAGGGCGACGGGCGGAACGCCGCCGGCGCTCTCCAAGCTGGCAAAGGTTTCCAGATAATATTGCCCCATGTTTTGTTCTTCCTTCATGTCCACCCAATATTGGAGCCATTCATATTGGTTGCGCTCGTTTATAAACACAAACCGATCGATAGTCAGCAAGCAATTGCGCAGGCGTTCAAAAGATTCGGTTTGTTTCAGCAGCCAGGGCAGTTCGTCGCAAGTACGCTCGTTAATCGGCTGCGCTTCAAAATACAACGCTAGTTTTATGCGCGCTATATCCCGGCTGTTCCGATCCGGTAAATACCACTGTTGTACGGACGAACGAAAACTCTCGTTAGCGAAAGTCCATATTCCGCCGCGATTGATCAATTTACCGCCCAAGGCGTTAAAGATTAACGCCCAGTCAGCCACGGGCGCGTCCTGTTCGGCTTTGAACAGATCCACGATTTCGTGTAGAGTCAGTCCGCGTCTGGCGCCCCAAATCAACGACAGCATGCTTTCCAACAGTCCGGTGTAGTGGTGCAAGGGGCCTTGGTCACAAAGCGCCGGGATGCCGGCTAAAGGATGAAGAAAAGCGCCTGCTTCCGTGCGATCATCAACCTGCTTGTTCATCAAAACCTCTCTTTGGCCCGTAGCCTGGGGCAGGCTATCAGGGCATATTACAATTTTGTTTAATTCACACGATCATACACAAACGATATAGTGTAAAAAACGCTACATATGCTGGTGTTCGTAGATGGTTACAACCGTGACTGAAAGAATCGTGGAGATAAGCTTGCCGAAACGACCCCTATAATTCCCCGTTGTAACTTAAGTGTCATTGTTTCACTATATTATAGGATTGACCATCCGTATAAATACCTAATTTATAGCGGCGCCGCCCCGATTTCCCTATTTGACTTCTTTAACGCTTAGAACTATAGTCATGCCTATAGTCATATTAAGGGCGTTATTATGAAAACCATTAAAGCATCCGAATTTAAGGCAAAATGCCTGCAATTGATGGACGAAGTGGCTGATTCCGGCGCTAGCATCATCATCACAAAAAATGGCCGACCAGTGGCGCAGCTCTCCCCGATAGTGACAAGGCCTGTCACGCTCGCCGGTCGCCATAAAGGCAAAATCGCTATTGTCGGGAATATAGTGGAGCCAGTGGGCGAACCTTGGCATGCCGAATGATTATCCTCTTAGACACCCATGTCTTAATCTGGCTCGACCAGGACGATTCCGCCCTGGGCGCCGAAGCGCGGAAACGCGCCGATAACGCTTTACGGCAAGGCAAGCTGGCTGTTTCGGCGATAACTTTCTGGGAGACCGCCATGCTCGCCGGCAAGGGACGGATTACGATGTCGCTGCCAACCGCGGCCTGGCGGCGCGACCTGCTCGGTCTGGGGTTAGTAGAAATACCGATAGACGGCGATATTGGCGTAAGAGCAGCCCAACTAGACTTGCGCGGCGACCCGGCGGACCGGCTCATCGTCGCTACCGCCCAAGTCGAGGGCGCGGCGCTGCTGACCTCCGACCAACCGATATTGCAATGGGATAACGCGTTGGAGCGTTTCGACGCCCGCCGATGATAATAAAGCATTCGCAAATGCTGATCTTTGGCGTAGGTTCATAGTGGAGCTTTTTGATCGGAAACGGTTTTTATGTTTCGCATGCATGTGCTTTTAATTTCACCATAGCGCGTTCTTGGCGCCAGCGTCGATGCAAACGGCCTTATTTATCTGGAGCTAAGTAATCAATTATTGAAGCCGGGCGATTCGGGAGCAATTAACGTACAGTTTGCTTATCCGGCGGGTAACAGCTTTTCCTATAATACTAGGGTATTCGGTGAGGTAGCGCGATGACTTTTTTGCGCCGGCAAGCGGGGAAACGTTACGGACGGGGTTACAAACCCCGTCCAGCCAATGCGAACGGTTAAGCCTCAACTTAACGGCATTGGGGAGGGGGCGTCAAGCAGTGCCTTTATAGGATGCCGCCGACGCGGGGGCGCATCGGTCGCGATTGATGCGCTTCACTTCGTGCGGCACATCCTATTCGGAGCCCTCTCGCCGCTGATTTTCTTCCGAAGGAAACCGTTAGTCGCCTGACTGAACGGCGTTATCCCTCCGTACGGTTTCAGGCGGGGCGTACCGTGTTCTAAATAGCGCCGCCGCCCCAATTCTGTATTAGCGCGGATAACTTTTCAAAATCAACAGGTTTCAGCATATGATGATCAAACCCTTCGGCATATGCGCGTTCGCGATCTTTATCCTGCCCGTAACCGGTTACGGCGATCAGAATTGTATTTTTAGTTTCAGGAAATGTCCGTAGCTGGTTGGCGACCTGATAGCCGTCCAGATCGGGCAGGCCGATATCGATCAGCGCAATCCGCGGCTGAAAAACCTTCGCCAATTCAATTGCTTTTATGCCGCAATAGGCAATTTCGACATTATGCCCATCCGACAGCAGCACAAACGCCAGACTTTCGGCGGCGTCCGCATAGTCATCCACAACCATGATTTTAAATTTGTTCATCGGTAACGTTTCCTTGCTAGGCGCGGTTTCCATGGCCAATGTCCATCCAACGCCTATTCCGCCGCGAGAAAGAGCCAGGCCCTGCTTAGCCTGAGTTAAAAGTTCGAAAATATGGGGGGAGAGTCTCAGCATCAATGCCTAATAAATTCACTTTAACACCGCCTTTCCCGTCAAGCGCATATTTGCGCCAAGCACGGTAATATATTTAAATGAAATATAGGAAATTGCTTTTATAATTTCAAGTCGATTACTTATAAAATTATAAATACTCAAAAAAAGCCGGTGTCACTCCGGCTGTGAGCTGGTAGTTTGCGCTGCTGGGTCAATGTAAGCGGACGCTGCCGGCATTGGCCAGCAACGCCATGGTTACTTCCCCTTCGCGATCATCCTGAGCATCGTCCAACCAATCCACGGCGACACTTAAGCACGTTTTGTACTTGCCCTTGACGTCTTTGTATTTAACCGCCGGCTTTCCTTTCCCATCTTGAAAGAAATCATCTTTCATTTCCTGGTTGTGCTTGTGTTTCTTGGAAGGCATAAACTGTTCTCCTGAATAAATCGCAAATAAAGGTTAGCAAATGGATGAGCGTAGTACTATTCGTATGAATACTTAGGGGTAATTCCTTTTATAATATTTTATCCCGAAGCATACTCTTCCGATGTTAACAATTTATTAAGGGCCTTAATTCCCCGCTATCGGCGCCGGCCGCTTACAAATCCGCTGCATTACCAAGCTGACGCACATCGAGCGGGATACTAGATCGTTTGTAAATATCGGGAATAAGACCCGCTTTAGGCATATAATTTAGCTTATTTAAAACTCGGAAGGCTTACCCGGCGTGGATGAAGCACATGAACAGGCCAAAAGATCGCCAATATAAGCGTTACGCCAGGCAACTGCGCACCAGGGCCGAGGCTTTGCTCGCCAAACAGCCCCGGGCTGAAAACTCGCTACAGACCGATCAAAAAACGCTGCATGAACTCCATGTCCACCAGATGGAGCTGGAATTGCAGAACGAAGAGCTGCAACGCACTCACATGTTATTGGAAACGTCGCGGGACAGCTATCGGCGGCTCTACGATTTCGCGCCGGTGGGTTATCTGACGCTGACCGATTACGGGCTCATTACGGAAGTCAATTTAACCTGCTCTAAAATGTTGGGCGTGGAATTCAAGACCATGCTCAATAGTCAGTTTGCCCACTACATCGCCCCGGAAGACGGCGACCGCTGGCATCAATTCAAGATGCGCGCCAAGCAACATGCAGGAGTCGACGAATTGGAGCTCATGCTCAGGCGCGCCGACGGCGGCAGTTTTCAGGCCAAC
>JBEKBU010000072.1:0-15847 GCA_050015235.1 Methylomonas sp.
ATGATCTATCGCGGTGGTTTCGCGGATAAAAAGACCGTCAAATTCCGGTATACGCCCAAAATGATTTTGGGTAATCAATTCGACCTCAATACCCATTTGCCTTCCGGTATTAATAAATTTTTTCAGCGCTCCCCGGTTGCTGGGCGGCAGTTTTTCGGTGGGATTGATCAAAATAGCCAAATCATAACGCGCCGCTTTACGGGTGCGGCTTTTACGCCACACTTTTTTACTGAATCTATCCAAGGCGTCGGCAAACAGAGTTTGCGCCGCATCATCCAGCTGGCGATGGGAAATGGCTTTCAAGTCGGTGATTTGCCATTGCTTCTTAAATTGCAGGGTAATTTCCAGTATTGGGCAGGGAAAGCGTTCAAACAATAATCTGGCCAACTCATGGAACGCCTGATCGGTTATATTGCCGAAATAACTGTAAAGTTTAAAATCTACCGTATCCGGCTGATGTTTAAACGTACGTCCCAGCGTGTAGCTAAAATCCTCCAGCTGTAACCGGTATAAGGCGTTTTTACCCAGATCGTTAATCACTTTAAGGGAGGGTATCACATGATGGTTACGCGCCTCGGCCAATAAGGAGCAATAATAGCCGTCCGCTAGATAAACAAAGCTGCTGCACAGATTGATAACCCTGATCCGTTGCCCGGATTCGATAACGCCGCCGGCTAGATAGTCTTCAAAAGTAATCACTTGATCACTCGGATAATATGGAGTCCAGTCCGATAAATCGTCTACTACCAACAGCGTGCTTGCCATAGCAAAAAAGCCTCGCGTGAAAAAGAAAGGAAATTAAAGAAACCATTCAGATTACATTGCCGGCGGAAAAGTTCTGAAATTGGTTATAGCCTATATCATAAACCGCCAACGGCATTGTTATCGCATACATTCGCCGGTTTTCAAAATGCGTATTCCCCGCACGAATGAAGCACTGTTTTAGGGCATTCAAGACCCTTGGCAGTGCAAATTCAGCTCAACTCACGGGGTTGAAATCAACCCAGTTTGTTGATTTCAACCGGCCAAATAATTAAAACGGTTATTTTTACACTATTTATTAACGGCTTAAATATGTAAATCATTATCATTCTTATTTACGCCATAACTGGCATGGCAAATGCTTTTAAGTTTATGAGTAATGATTATTTCCGTGAGTTTTAGAGAGAAATTTTGTGGCAATTTTAAAAAAAGGTAAAAACATGAAAAAACAGTTCTTTATTTACTACGCTTTAATTTCAGCGCTCGCTGCAAATACCGCCCATGCCGGGTCTATGTCGGGAATTTACAATGTGAAAGAAAAATTTACCGACGGCTCCACCTTAGCGGGGCAAATAACTTATAACGCCGATAGCAACAACATAACCGCCGCGGCTTTGCAATTATCCACGCCAAATGGCGCTGTTGCATTAACCACGCCTTATCAGGCTTATCACTCTAGCGATGGTTTCGCTCAAAAAGTTATGAAATTTGACGGAGCGGGCATGGTTTCCGTGACGCTGGTGCTCAATACGGACGAATCCATTCCTAAATTCATCGTCAATGTTGAAGATGAAGGCAACAATTACATAGATTCAACAACAGCTACAACCCATAAAGCGTCGATATGCGGCGACGCGGGGTCGAACCAAATTACGCCTGCAGCTACCGCCCATTCCGCATCCGAATTTTTGCAGCTTAACCAAAAGCTATCCATGCAAAACTAAATCTGACGCGCAGCGGATATTTGCAAAAATATCCGCTGACACACGGGTTTAACTATTATTCGGTATGAACAACACGCCGCCCACTTTAACGTTTCCATCATTCATATTATTCGCCAAACGCAAAGCGCGCATGGATACGCCATACTGCTGAGCAATACCGGACAAGGTTTCGCCTTGATTAACGACATGTTGCGCTTTGCCGGACGGCGCATCGCCATTAATAGCCTTATCCGGCCCCTCATCAAGCATAGCCAGATGACGGACTTTGCTCTTTGACTGCTGCGCCAGCAACGTGCCGGCAGGCGCGTAGTGTCTAAAATGCGCGGAAATGCCGCCGAATAGCGCTCTCGCCATTTTTTCCTGATAAGCATTGGAATTTAAGCGATTCTCTTCTTCCGGATTGGAAATAAATGCTGTTTCGACCAGAATTGACGGAATATCACTCGATTTAAGCACCACAAACCCGGCTTTTTGCACGGCCGACCTGTGCAGATGACCAACCAATCTAACGCTTTTCAATACCGTGCTGCCGACATTATGACTGGCCTCTTTGGCGGCCGATTGCGATAAGTCTTGCAATACCGAAGTGAGGAACTCATTCCGTTCGGCCATAGCGGGGCCGCCGATATTATCGGCGGCATTTTCGGTATCGGCCAGCCAGCGGGCGGAGGCGCTGGAAGCGCCTTTATTAGATAAAGTGTAAACCGAAGCGCCGTGTGCGCTTGGGTCGTTAAACGCATCGGCATGGATAGACACCAACAAATCCGCTTTCGCTTCATGAGCAATATGGACGCGTTCATGCAGCTTAACGAAATAATCGCCTTTGCGTATCATCACCGCGCGCATGCCCGGCTGATGATCGACTAGCGTTTCAAGCCGTTTGGCGATAGCGAACACCACATCTTTTTCCTGAGTGCCGTTACTCCCTTGGGCGCCGATATCCTTACCGCCGTGGCCGGCGTCTATCGCCACAATAATGTCGCGGCCTTTCGGCTTAAATGATTGAGACTTCGCGGGCTTCGCCATCGCTGGCTCCGGCGTGGGAATTAGGCTGGTTTTTTGACGAACCGCCGGCATATTGGCCGTTACATTCACCGGGACAACTACTTTCTCGATTTTTTTCGGCGCCGTCTCCGTGGCCGCCATATCGATCCGCAATTCGCTACCGTGATCGGTTTTAACAATATTACCGGTAACTCCGGCAGAAGAGCTTAAATCGATGACTAGACGTAAATCCTTACCGTTGCGCTGACCGCTACGCAGGTTTAAAAACAGCGGATGGCCGGCTGGCGGCTGGGCCAGCGCATGGGAAAGACCGGTATCATAGAAATCGACGACCAGCCGGTTAGGATTGGTCAAGGCGAAATAGCGTTGATGCGCCGCGCCCGACAATTGAAACACTATATGATTGCCGCTCTGATTCGCGTAATTCACATTTGTCAGCAACGCCTGTTCGGCGCAAACGGACGACGCCCAGAAGTACGGGATCAATACACAGAAAAATTTTAAAATCCGCAGCATGGTAATAGCGCTCCACCCGACTTTTTGAGACTCGACAACTTTATCTTCAAAATTAAGATCGGGATACTATATAGACAACATAGTTGATAATAACGTTTTAATTATATCAATATGCTATTGTTTTTCCATACAAGTTGCAATTTATTTTTCAAACTTTCCCGCAAAACGTTTATTGTTACGATTCTGCCTTCTCCCTGATAATCAATATGGACTTCCAAGTCCGCCGCCGGCAAGACGCCTTGCCCCATTTGCGGCCATTCTATAAAACACAAAGCCACTTGCTGTAAATAATCGTCTATGCCCAGCCATTCCAGTTCTTGCGGATCTTTTAATCGATATAAATCGAAATGATATAGGCCGCGGCCGTCAAGCGTGTATTCTTCGACCAAGCTATAAGTAGGGCTGCGGACAGTCTGTCGATAGCCGGCGGCGCGGAGCGCGCCTCTCAATAAAGTGGTTTTACCGGCGCCAAGCTCACCATATAAGAATACCAACGCCTTAGGCGGTAACGCCCGCCACAAGGCGGCGCCAAGCGCTTCGGTTTCTTGAAAGTCAGTTAAGCGATAAAGCATCTATCATTTTGAATATCCGAATTGACATACGCTACATCAACTCGCATAGGGGGTAGATTAATAGTACGGGAAGTTGTAGAGGCGCATCAAAACGTCCGCTGCGCCTCCGGCATTTACGCCATGCGTTTTATTCTTTACTTAAAATTCCGGCCAATTGTTTAGCCGGTACATAGCCCGGTAACACATTGCCTTTTTCGGTGACTATCATCGGCGTTCCTTTCATGCCGAACTCTTCGCCTAATTGCATATGTTCGTCTACTGGATTATCGCAATTTTTGGCATCCAGCGCTTCGCCTTTTTTAGCGGCTGTCAAAGCTTTCGCCCTATCGGCCGAGCACCATACTGAAATGGCTTTTTTATAGGAATCGGAGCCTTTGCCCGCTCTGGGGAAAAACAGATAGCGTACCGTAATGCCTTGGGACAGATATTGATCCATTTCGGAATGCAATTTCCGGCAATAACCACAGTCGATATCGGTAAAAACGGAAACCTGATGTTTACTGTTTTCCGGTTTAAATACGATCATATTGTCGGCGCCGATTTTCTCCAAGGCGGCTTTTCTTACGCCGGCCAATTTTGTTTCGGTAATATTTTTCTTTTCGTGGGTGTCATATAGCTCCCCTTGAAGTAGATATTTGCCATCCTCGGAAATATAATAAATTTCAGCGCCTACGGAAACCTCATATAAACCCGGAATTTCAGAAGGCTTAACCGATTCTACCTTGGCGCCCGGCATAAAACCGCTAATGGTTTTTCTTATGTCGGCTTCGTCGGCGGCAGCTTTAACGCTAACCAGCGCGAATAAAATGATCGCCAGTGTATTGAAAAATTTTTTCATAAATATGTCGCGAGTTTGTTGGAAATGTTAAAAGTAGACCGGAATGTGCGAGCTTCGTTCATCCTCAGGAATGAAATAGTTTACCTATATCCAGATAAACGGCAAACATCATTAAGGTCAGTAAAATCAACATACCGAATTGTTGGAAATACATTTGGATTTTTTCCGGCAAAGGCCGGCCTTTTATGGCTTCAATGGCAAAAAACAATAAATGGCCGCCGTCTAACACCGGTATCGGCAACAGATTCAATACGCCGAGACTGACGCTGACCAAACCCAAAAACTTTAGAAACGCCGTTACCCCTAATTCCGCCGATTGTCCGGCATATTGCGCGATGCTGATAGGGCCGCTCAAATTTTCAACGGAAGCCGAACCAACCAACATTTTCCCCATCATTTTCAACGTGCTGCCTATATAAAACCCGGTTTTTTCCAGGGCGACCGGCGCCGCTTCCCAAGGGGTTAGCGCATATTTTACGCGCATGGATTCTAATAACTCTTTCGGCATATCGACGCCCGCGCCGATTTTACCTATGCTTTTCCCTTCGGCTTCGTCTTTGCGCGGCGTAATTTTTATTTTTATCGGTAAATCATTCCTTTCAATGAGCAAATTGATTTCAACTTCAGGCCGCGCTTGCACATACTCCACCCATTGCTGCCAATCTTTAATCGGATTATCATCCGCGCTCACTATTAAGTCGCCGCTCTGTAAGCCGGAGTTTTTAGCCGCGCCTCCCTCCATCAATTTGCCTATCACAGGTTTTATTACCGGCATCCAAGGTTTTAAACCCAAGCGTTTTTGCAGGGTTTCAGGATTACGGATATCCTCGTCATTGATAATGAGCAGACGATTCCGCACGCTGCCCTCAAGAGTTTTAACCTCGAAATTCAATTCATGTTCGCCGCTAATTGCTTGCGAATACAGCGTATCAAGCGTTTCTATCCAAGTAGGCGTGAGTTTGCGATTGATGCTCAGAATCTCGTCCTGTTCGCTAAAACCCGCTTCAGCCGCCAAACTACCGGTTTCGATAGCGCCTACTATAGGTCTAATGCCGGTTTCTCCGATGATCAGCACTAGCCAGAATAATAGAAAAGCCAGCAATAAATTAAAAATCGGCCCCGCCGCGACTATGGCCGTACGCACCCTTAAGGTTTGCCGGTTAAAGGCGTAAGGCAAATCGCCATCGGCTACCGGCCCTTCCCGCTCGTCCGCCATTTTCACATAGCCGCCTAACGGAATGGCTGAAATCGCAAATTCAGTATCTGCCGATGATTTTTGCCATTTCCAAATTTTTTTTCCAAAACCGATGGAAAAACATAAAACTTTCACGCCCAGTTTACGCGCGACCCAAAAATGCCCGAACTCGTGAAAAGTCACCAAAACCGCGATGGCGACAATAAAATAGAAAATCGAGTGCAGACTTTCCATCAGCCGGCCATCCGGGCCATGATGTTATGAGAGGATTCCCTGGCCTGGTGGTCGGCTTTTAAAATCGATTCCAGACTATCGGCGCTGTCCGGCAAAAACTCCGCCATGCACGCCGAGATAATCTCCGAAATATCGACAAAACGAATTTGTTCGTCCAAAAATGCTTGCACGGCGACTTCATTGGCGGCATTCAATACCGTAGGCATTATTCCCCCGGCCTTAATAGCCTGATAAGCTAATTTTAAACAAGGAAAGCGCTGCAAATCGGGTTGTTCGAATTCCATATGCGCAACCTCGAATAGGTTCAGCGGCGTCACGCCGGATTCAAAGCGTTCCGGCCAAGCCAAAGCATATGCTATCGGCGTACGCATGTCCGGATTACCCATTTGCGCCAATACCGAACCGTCAACATAATCGACCATGGAATGAATAATGCTTTGCGGATGTATGACAACCTGAATATCTTCCGGCGGCATATTAAACAGCAAACAGGCTTCTATCAGCTCCAGACCTTTATTCATCATGGTTGCCGAGTCTACCGAAATTTTCCGCCCCATATCCCATTTAGGATGGGCGACAGCCTGAGCAGGAGTGATAGCCGGAAAATCGGCTAAAGGCGTTTTGCGGAAAGGGCCGCCGGAGGCTGTCAATAAAATACGTCTAACCTGTTTGGCAGTGTGTCCGGTCGAATACCCCGCCGGCATACACTGAAATATGGCGTTATGCTCACTGTCGATAGGCAAAAGTACAGCCCCGGATTTTTTTACCGCCTGAAGAAAAATTTGGCCCGACATCACCAACGCCTCCTTATTAGCCAGCATAATGGTTTTGCCCGCTTCGGCCGCGGCCAATGTCGGCATTAAACCGGCGGCGCCGACAATAGCGGCCATCACCGCATCGACATTTTCCAGAACCGCGACTTGCCTTAATCCCTCGGCGCCGGATAATACCCGAATATCGGCTATCGGCGAGGCGGCAATTCTTTGCTTGAATTCTTCCGCTTTGCCGGCGGAAACCACCACCGCGTACTCGGGACGATGCGCCATACATTGCTCGTAGAGCAGATCTATATTACCGTTGGCGGTTAATGCAACGACTTTATAAAGATGCGGATGCCTGCCGACCACATCCAGGGTGCTGACGCCTATCGACCCGGTAGCGCCGAGTATGCATATGCCTTTCATGCAAATACGCTCCGTCCGATTAATACAATACCCGCATAGAAAAACGGCGTCGCGGCAATCAGGCTGTCTATTCTATCCAGAATCCCGCCGTGTCCAGGCAGTATGTCGCCGCTATCCTTAACGCCTTTTTTCCGTTTTACCAGACTGAAAAATAAATCGCCGTAAATAGAAATCAAAACCGTCAAAACGGATAACATCAATATATCGACCGACATTAAAATCACTAATTGCGAATGCTCTGTTTCCAAGGCCGCCAAACCGTAATATATCCGCAATCCGACAGCGCACGCCACGGCCGACGCCAAGCCCCCGTACATACCTTGCACGGTTTTACCCGGACTGATTTCCGGAGAAAGCTTGTCCTTACCCCATTTTTTTCCGGCAAAAAAAGCGCTGACATCCGCGGCCCAAATCAAAAGCAATAAATACAGCACCATGTCGGAGCCGTAATAGGCTCTTAACTTGACGATAAACATCCATGCCGAAAGCAATACCAACCAACCGACAAAAAACTTGAAGCGCGGCTTGAATTCAATAACCAAAAGTTGTCTGGCGGCGTTTCTAATCAGTATCATCGCAATGATCCAAAAGAGTACCGGAGCGATTACCAACCATTCCAGCGCATCCGAATAATCCTTAACTTCCGGCCACTCCATTGCTTCACTGAGAAACTCCAAAAAATTCGTCCAAAATGTGACGCCCAGCATGGGTAATATTAATGACGCGAAAAAAAGCAGCCGCGTCGACAATTTGTCTATGCTGATCAAATCCAACCACTCCCATGCGCCGGCGAGAATTATGGCCGCGATAAACAAGGAAAAATAATTGATAGGCAGGGTAACTACAGCTATTACAACAATAGTCGCCAACACCATTGCGGTTAAAATACGTTTTATTAACATTTTTTATTATTAGTTATTCAAAATATTAGAGTTTTTTGATCTTGAGCATTTGTTCGCCCGTGTGTCCGAAACGCCTTTGTCTGCTTTTAAAACTTTTGATTGCATTGTCCAGTTGCGTCTGGTCAAAATCGGGCCACAAACGGTCGGTAAAATAAAATTCGGTATAAGCCAATTGCCATAATAAGAAATTACTTACCCGTTCTTCGCCACCGGAACGTATAAATAGATCGGGTTCCGGCAAACCCGCGGTCACCAGATGATCATTGATTAATTGTTCGGTAATCGCTTGATCGGTAATTTCACCGCTTTTGATGGCGGCGACTATTTTCGCCACAGCCTGCGCTACATCCCAGCGCCCGCCGTAATTGGCGGCTACTACCAGGGTTAAACCACTATTATTTTGGGTTTGGGTTTCCCCCAGCCGGATTTTTTCCTGCAGCTTTTCGGGAAACGCGCTTCTATCGCCGATAATTTTTAAGCGGATATTATTTTTGTGCAAAGAATCAACTTCTTTTTGCAATGTAGTCATGAATAATTCAAGCAACAGACTGACTTCATCCTTGGGACGACGCCAGTTTTCGCTACTGAAAGCAAACAGCGACAACACTTCAATGTTTTTTCTAGCGCAATATTCGACAATTTTTCTCACTGCCTTTACGCCCGCGTAATGCCCCATAATGCGGGGCATCAGACGTTGTTGAGCCCACCGGCCGTTCCCATCCATGATAATGGCGATATGCCGGGGCTCCGCCTCTTCGGTCTCAATGGAATAATCTTGCATAGCGGACATATTTCTTCTCATTTACATAGACAATAAATCGGCTTCTTTTTCTTCAAGATTTTTTTCCACTTCCTTAATGTATTGATCAGTCAATTTTTGGATCTTGTCCTCGGCTTGACGGGCGTCATCCTCGGAAATTACTTTTTCTTTTAAAGCGTCCTTGATCGCGGCATTGGCGTCGCGGCGGATATTCCTTATAGCCACTCGGCCTTGTTCCGCTTCATTCTTGACGACTTTTACCAAATCCCGGCGGCGTTCTTCAGTAAGCGCCGGCAACGGCAAACGGATAACGGTTCCTTGTGTGGCCGGATTTAAACCCAAACCGGATGACATGATGGCTTTTTCTACAGCCTGAACCATGCTTTTCTCCCAAGGCACCACTTTCAAAGTTCTTGAGTCTTCCACCGTGACGTTAGCCACCTGAGATAACGGCGATTCGGAACCATAATACGAAACGGTAATTTGATCAAGAAGACTGGGGTGGGCGCGCCCGGTTCTAATTTTAGAAAATGCTTTTTGCAAGGCTTCGATACTTTTTATCATCCGAGCCGCGGCATCTTGTTGAATATCGTTAATCATATTATTTTTCTCTCAATTAAGGAGCCTATGTCTTCGCCGTGCATCAAACGCATTACGGCTCCCGGCTCGAAAATGTTCATTACCCGCATCGGCAGATTATTATCTCTGCATAAAACCAAAGCGGTAGTGTCCATTACATTCAGACGTTGGTCTATAGCTTCATCATAAGTCAAACGCGGATAAAATACCGCATCGGCCACTTTGTTGGGATCCGCCGAATACACGCCTTTCACTTTAGTCGCTTTGATCATCAGCTCCGCTTCTATTTCTATCGCGCGCAAACTAGCCGCGGTGTCGGTGGTAAAAAAAGGATTTCCAGTGCCGGCGGCAAAAATGGTTACGCGGCCTTTTTCCAAATGTCTAACCGCACGGCGGCGGATATAATCTTCGCATACCTGATTAATTTTAAGCGCTGTCATCACGCGCACCGGCTGCCCTAAAAACTCCAGGGCGTCCTGCATGGCCAGAGCGTTAATAACTGTCGCCAACATGCCCATCTGATCGCCCGTCACCCGATTCAGTCCTTCGGAAGCTTTTTCGGCGCCGCGCAATATATTTCCGCCGCCTATCACCAAACCTACCTGTATCCCGACATCGCATAAATCTTTAACTTCATGAGCCAAGCGCTGCACAATATCCGGATCGATACTGCCGCCTTGTTCGCTCATGAGTGCTTCACCGCTCAGTTTAAGTAAAATTCTTTGGCAAATTGTTTCACTCATATCAAATATATCCGCTAAAAAATCGGGTTGAAGCGCTTCCTATTATACTGCTTGCCTTGCAAATTTACGCGGACGGACTCGGCTCCAAGCATTTCGACAGACCTTTGTCTTAAGTCGCAATACCCCGGAGCCAAGTCGATATACAACCCGTATAAAAAACCGGCATAACTTTCAAGCAAGGCTAATTTTGGCGCGTTTTAAACTTTATCCTCTGACCTGCGCCATCACTTCCTCAGCAAAATTTTCTTCTTTTTTCTCTATGCCTTCACCAACTTCAAAGCGGGCAAAACGGATAACATTGTTCGAATTCGCCGCTAACAATTTGCCGATAGTTTGGGAGTCATCCTTAATAAAAGGCTGACCCAGCAGGGTAACTTCCGCCAAAAATTTTGATATACGGCCGCCCACCATTTTTTCGACGATTTCGGCAGGTTTTCCACTTTCCAGAGCTTGCGCGGAAAAAATTTCTTTCTCCTTGGCGATTACGTCGGCGGAAACTTGATCCTCCGAAACATATTCAGGTTTGGCGGCGGCAATATGCATGGCGATATCTTTACCTAAAACTTGATCGTTTTTACCTAATTCAACGGCAACGCCAATTTTGCCGCCATGCAAATAGAAAGCTTGACCGCCTTCGCTGCTTGTAAATTTTACAAAGCGCCGTATCGTGATATTTTCGCCCAGTTTGGCGATTAGGGCGCGGCGGGTTTCCTCAACCGTAACGCCGTTCGCCAAGGGCAAAGCTTGTAACTGTACATCATCGGTAATATCCGCATTCAATAGGGCGTCGCAGATATCGTTTACAAAGCCTGAAAAATCGTCGCCCTTGGCGACAAAATCCGTCTCGCAATTGACATCCGCCAGAACAACGGTTTTGCCGTCAGCAGATAATTTTGCGCCAATCACACCTTCAGCGGCAATACGTCCGGATTTTTTATCGGCTTTCGCCAATCCGGCTTTCCGCATGTTTTCTATGGCTAAATCCATATCGCCATTGGCTTCAACCAAGGCTTTTTTACATTCCATCATCCCGGAACCAGTTCTTTCGCGTAATTCCTTTACCATGCCCGCACTTATAGTCATCGTTTTTTCCTCAAAGTTTATTAACTAAAAAAACGCCTCACTAAGGAGGCGTTTAAAATTTATTAAATTCCGGCACAATCCGGCCGGCGCAACATCGCCTTGGAATTTAAGCGGATATTCGTCACCAGCCGAGTGTTATACAAGCAGTCTCATTTATTCTGCAGAGACGACTTCTTCAATGAAATCATCGGCTTTTACGGCAGCGTCCATACGTAGGGATTTTGACTCCAGCACCGCATCCGAAACACTTTGACAATAAAGAGTAACCGCTCGAATGGAATCATCGTTGCCGGGGATTACATAATCTATTTTTTCCGGCGAATTATTAGAATCAACGACGCCTACAACCGGAATACCCAACTTTTTAGCTTCCATGATGGCGTTTTTTTCGTAACCGACATCCAATACGAAAATAACATCCGGCGTGCCCCGCATGTCTTTTATGCCGCCCAGACTGCGTTCAAGCTTTTCCAGCTCTCGCTCCATACCCAGGGCTTCTTTTTTACTGAAACGTTGATATAAAGTACCATCCGCTTTCATCGCTTCCAATTCTTTCAAACGGTTGATGGATTTTTTGATGGTTTTGAAATTTGTCAACATCCCGCCCAACCAGCGATGATTGACATAAGGCATACCGCAACGTTTGGCTTCTTCGGCAACGGTTTTACGCGCCGCTTTTTTGGTGCCGACAAATAGAATAGTTCCTTTGTTAGCTGTCATTTGACCTAGATAATTCATCGCCTCATTGAATAAAGGCAATGTTTGTTCAAGGTCGATAATATGAATTTTGTTACGGGCGCCGAACAAATAAGGAGCCATTTTCGGGTTCCAATAACGAGTTTGGTGTCCGAAGTGAACACCGGCCTCCAACATTTGACGCATAGACACTGCTGCCATTTTATTTCTCCTAAGGTTTTGCCGGATTATCCGACTGTGGGTTACGCCTCCGTACTGTCCCGAAAGGTGACCAGGGACGGACTATTCCGCAAAACCCGGCACCCCACCTATCGTGTCGACAGACGTGAGTATTTTTTCAATAGTAAACTTGTCTTTATACCACGATTATGATTTCACAACAAGTCTGAATCTGTTAGACTGTGGCCTTTTAAGGCTGACGCCTGTCATAAACAGCGCCTTATGCAATAATTACCGAATTCAGATCGGCTCCGAAATGTTTAAATATAGTCATCACGCATCAACGCGGGTCCGGGGTATATGTTCAAGCAGTACCCGCTGATACGGGTTTGACTAAGACTGTCGCCGTTGATGCGCCATCCTGAAATTCAGAGCTATAACCGTTTTATTTATTTCTGACAAAAAATGAGTATTGTCATCAAAACCCAAGACGAAATCGCCAAAATGCGCGTCGCCGGAAAACTGGCCGCCGAGGTTCTGGAAATCATCGCTCCTTATGTAGAAGCCGGCATAAGCACCGAAGAGCTAGACCGGATATGCCATGATTATATTGTCGACGTCCAACAAGCGATTCCCGCGCCCTTAAATTACAAGGGTTTTCCAAAATCAATTTGCACGTCGATCAATCATCAAATCTGTCACGGTATTCCGAGTGAGAAAAAACTAAGAAGCGGGGACATCGTTAATATTGATATTACCATTATTAAAGACGGTTATCACGGCGATACCAGTAAAATGTTCTGCGTCGGAAATGTTCCGCCCCACGCCAAAAGATTGGTAGAAGTGACCCGGGAATCACTGTTTCTAGGCATAGAGCAAGTCAAGCCCGGAGCCCATTTCGGCGATATAGGCCATGCAATTCAGAAACACGCCGAAAGTCATCGTTTTTCCGTCGTACAGGAGTTTTGCGGTCATGGCATAGGCAAGAAATTCCACGAAGAACCTCATGTGATGCATTTCGGCAAAATCGGCGAGGGACAGATTATTGAACCCGGCATGATTTTTACCATAGAACCCATGCTAAATCAAGGCAAACGCCATATGAAAATTCTCAACGACGGCTGGACGGCGGTAACCAAAGACCGCAGTCTTTCCGCACAATGGGAACATACCATTTTGGTGACTGACAGCGGGTATGAAATTCTGACCTTACGTTCCGAAGAGCTTTGAATAAGCATTTATTACACGCAGGCAATATTTGGATGCGCTCGGAAGATTCCAATCCCGTCGCTACTTTTAAACGCCTGATAAATGATCAGGCCCGCACGTTAAAAGAACGCTTTAAGCCCGATCATTCAGTATGGGCGTTACTGTTTGCAAAATCCCGCTTCATTGATCACGTGCTCACTTATTGTTGGCGGCATTTTCTAGGCCCTCATGCTAAATCGCTCGCATTAGTAGCTACCGGCGGTTATGGCAGAAACGAATTATTTCCGAATTCCGACATTGATATTCTTATTATCGCCAACCCGGCGGACAAGGAAATGCTGCAGGATCAACTGGCGAATTTTAGCCGTTTTCTATGGGATATAGGTTTAAAGCCCGGACAATCCGTGCGTAGCATAGACGAATGCATAGAAGTGGCCGCCGAAGATCAGACAATTTTTACCAGTTTGCTGGAAATGCGCCTGATAACCGGTAATCAAAGCTTGTACAAACGTTTAAATACCGAATTAAACCAGCAGCCGCTTTGGCCGTCGGAAAACTACTTCGCCGCCAAGATTACCGAACAAGAACAACGCTACCGAAAATTTCATGACACGGCCTACAATCTGGAGCCCAATCTTAAAGACGGACCCGGCGGGCTTAGAGACATACAAATCATATCTTGGGTATTCAGACGCCATTATAACTCTTCCACTTTGCGTGAGCTCATCAAATACGGCTATCTGCCGAAATCGGAATACGACAATTTGATTTCCGCCCGGGACAGGCTTTGGCGCTTACGTTTCGCCCTGCATACTTTAACCGGCCGTTGCGAAGACCGTTTGTTATTCGATTATCAACGGGATCTCGCTGAACAATTCGGTTTTGTAAATGAAGACCGACAAGCCGATGTCGAGCGCTTTATGCAGTTTTACTTCAAAACGGTGGTTGAGATAGAACGCTTGAATGAAATGTTGCTACAGCTGCTCAATGAAAATTTAATCAGCAACAAAGACCTGTTAAAGCCGATTCCGATTAACGCGAATTTTTCTTCAATAGGCGGCTATCTGGAGGCGGTCAACAAAGATGTATTCGCCGAACAGTCGCTAGCCTTATTGGAAATTTTCCTGCTCATACAGCAAATTCCTTCCTTAAAAGGCATACGCGCCAGTACCGTGCGGTTAATCAGGAAAAATGTACATAGAATTGATGACGCATTTAGAGCAAACAAACAAGCTAATCGGCTATTTGTCAATATATTCCGCCAACCACGCGGCATCACGCATGAATTAAAACGCATGAATCGTTACGGCGTTCTGGCGGCCTATTTACCGGATTTCGCCAATATCGTCGCCCGCATGCAGTACGATTTATTTCATATTTACACCGTGGACGAACACACGCTGATTTTAATCAGAAATCTGCGCCGTTTTTCCTTGGAAGAGCACAGTAGTGAATTGCCGTATTGCAATAAGCTTTTTTTGTTGATTCCGAAACCCGAGCTACTCTACTTAGCCGCCTTGTTTCACGACATCGCCAAAGGCCGCGGCGGCGACCATTCACTCTTGGGCAGCCAAATCGCCGCGGAATTCTGTACCCAGCACGATCTACCCGCTCACGACGCAAAACTGGTCACATGGCTGGTAGCCAACCATTTATTGCTGTCCATGACCGCGCAACGCAAAGACATCGGTAACCCGGAGGTCATTCATACTTTTGCCTTACAAGTCGGCAGCATTGAATATCTTAATCATCTCTATCTGCTCACGGTAGCGGACATCCGCGCCACCAACCCAAGTTTATGGAATTCATGGAAAGACAAGCTCCTCAAAGAACTGCATATCGCTACCCATAACGCCTTGCATCGCGGTTTACGCAACCCGGTCGCCCGCTCCGAGCGTCTGGGCGACAATATCAAGGAAGCCTTGCAGGAGTTGGAAAAACTAGGCATTTCCCCAACTACGCGGGAAAAATCCTGGCGGCGCCTGACGGAAGATTATTTTCTGCGTTATTCCGCCGAAGAAATTGCCTGGCACACCATCGCCATCGCCGCTTGCGAGGAAAACGAGCTGCCCTTGGTTTTATTACGCCCTCAAACCCATCGCAGCAGCGCGGAAATTTTTGTCTACGCCCATAACGAAACCGGCATTTTCTCGAACTGCACCGCCAGCCTGGATCAATTAGGGCTCACCATTTTGGACGCCCGTATTATCACAACCGATGATCAATTTATACTCAACAGCTTTCAAGTTTTACAGCAATCAGGCGCCGCCATTAAAGATCTGTTTCAGGAAATCCATATCTGTTCGGCATTACGCCATAGCCTGCGGTACAATCTTACCCTCAAAAAACCCAAAAACATCCATAAACAATCCAGACAGGCCCGGCATTTCCCCATTCAAACCGGCTTGACATTTCTGGAGGATCCTTTTCATCGGCATACTATTATCGAGCTGATCACCACAGACC
>JBEKBU010000073.1:0-15669 GCA_050015235.1 Methylomonas sp.
TTCTTATTACGGTGCTCGGCGTATCGATGGCTAACAGCTTCAGCATACAGGAATTTATTGCCGGTAACCAGCGTGAAAAAAACAAAGCCATCGAAGCGGCGCAAGCCGCGTTAAATTACGCCGAATGGTGGCTGGATCAGGGTAACTCCAGCACCGGCGTTACATCCGGCAGTTGTACTCAGGCCTCCGCCGTTCAGGCGGTTTGCAGCGGGGCGTTGGCTAATCCTACCGTAACGGCGGCGGTTACTTGCGGCAGCGCGACTTCCTATGCCTGGACAACCGGCGTGATGTTCAACGCCAGCTTAGGCAACACCATGTCGATAGGCAACGGCGCGTCGGGCGATTATTGCGTCTTTCCTATGTTTTATATCCAGTATATAGGGACTTCCTCCGCAAACGCCGGCCATTATATGTATCAAATTACCGCTGTCGGCTACGGCGGCAATGCGAATGCGGTAGCCGTACTGCAAAGCATTTATACCTTTTAGGGGAAAGCGAACTGAAAATAAACGCGATTCGAATTCGGCTCCGGATGAATGGCCGCCTATTATGTTTCCGCCTTGTTTAACAGCTTTAGAATAGAGAAACGCCATGCATGTAAAAAAACTTAAGCCTTTGACCGAAATAACGCTCCGGCTGATTTTTATCGGCAATATTATCGGCGCCACGCCGCTCGCGGAAGCGTCCACCAGTTGCGCGACAACCCAGTTCATGCCGGTCACGCAATGTTTTCGAACAGCCGGGGCCGCCGGCTGGATTTCTCAATTTTATAATAACTTTACATTGAACCCCACCGCCATACCTTACACGGCGGCAACGCCCAGCTCAACAGGGGACGTTTCAGGGCAAGGCTGGCTGCGCCTGACCAATAACACGGGGAATCAAAGCGGCAGCGCTTATTACAACCTGCCCGTCAATGTAACGCAACTCGGCATACAGGCAAAATTTACCTATTCATCCTGGGGCTGGACTTCAAGCAGCCTGGGCGGCGCGGACGGCATCAGTTTGTTTTTGTTTGACGGCGCCACCACCACTTCGCAATTCGTACAAGGGGTATTCGGCGGCGGGTTGGGTTATTGCCAACAGGGAGGTAATTACGATTCACATGGTAATGCGGTTAGCATCAACGGTTATTCTACCGCACCGGGTTTAAGTAACGCGGTGGTGGGCTTCGGAATCGACGACTGGGGCAACTTTGAAAATAATAACGACCGCTGTCCGAATTATGGCGAAAACGGGCGGCCGGATATGATTCCGAGCAGCGGCAGTTCGTACGGCGCCATCGGCGTGCGCGGTCCCGGCAACGGTCAGAACGGCTATCAGTGGCTAGCCGACAATATCCAGAATAACATTAGCATAGGCGCGAATAATCCGACGTACTACTTGCCGCTAGTAACGCCTCCAAGCGGAAACGCCCCGTGGACTAGGCCGGCGGCGAGCACTTTTTACCGCAACGTGATCGTTAATATCTCGCCGGCAACCGTGGGCAGCGCCAGCAATTACACCATCACCGGCCAATGGCAAACCGCGCAAAACGGCGCCTATTCGCAAATTATTAACGCCCCCTATCCAACGGGACTTACCTCCAGCGGAAATACCACGCTGCCGCCAGGCAGTAGCAACGGCATCAGCAACTCATTCACCAATACGACCGGCACTACCTGGAACCCCTTGCCGCCTACGGTAAAATTCGGTTTCGCCGCTTCAACCGGCGGCGGCACTAACTTTCACGAGATTCAGGACGCCTATATTACCGAAGGCCTGCCCGATGTTTCCATCACGCAAAATACGCCGTCCGTGTCGGGCAGCATGGGCAGGTTCCTGGTAACCGTGACCAATATGGGTTCGTTACCGGGAACTTCGACCACAGCGAACATGGCGTTTAGCGCAACAATCAGTGGTCTGACCAACGTGGTTTGGTCATGCACCGCCAGTATCGGTTCAACGTGCCCGGCCCCAAGCGGCGCCGGCGCGCCGGCGAGTGCGGCCATCACTTTGGGGTTGGCCGGTAATGTTAATTTTATCATCGAAGGTCAAGTCAACGGCTCGAGCATATCCGATTCAGTCAGCTTAGCCAATGGCTCCGGCTATACGGATAAGTGCCCAGATAACAATGACGCTTCCAGTAACTGCCCATTGTGCGCCGCCAGCCTCACCGTCGGCAGCTCAAGCAGTAATTCGCTCAGCTTATCCCAACAGCCGCAAGCCACCGATTCGGCCGGCGCCAATACCGTATCCGGCGGGCAGGTACAAACCAGTAATCAAGTCTATTTGACTAAATATAATCAGGCTAACTGGTGGGGTGAATTGCTTGCCTATAATCTAACGGCCACTGGTTCAGGAGCCACGGCAAAGCTCACCGGAACGGCGAGCACGGCCAATTGGGACGCATCTTGTAATTTAACCGGCGGCGTTTGCGCCAACGTCACGAATACTCCCACGGTTACCGCGATGACGCCCAGCAGCCGCACCATCTTAACCTGGAATGGATCGAAAGGCGTTCCATTGGAATGGAATAGCTCGCCGACGACTTCAACCCTGACCTCCGCTCAGCAAAACGCGCTCGGCGCCGACACCATCCTTAGCGGCGCGTCTTTTGCCGGGTCATCATACAGCGGCGGTAACAAAGGCGGTAATGTAGTAAATTTCCTGCGCGGCGACCGTACTTACGAACAAGACAATATCACCAATGTATCCGTGCCCGGCCCTTTCCGCACCCGTACCGGGATACTGGGCGACATAGTGGACTCCGGCCCGGTTTGGGTGGGTCCGCCTGCAGCCTATCCGGCCAGTACGGCTTGGACGGATTTGCTCTATTCTACGTCCATGCCGGAAAATGGCGGCGGAACAAGCAATAGTTATGTAACTTACGCCTCAAATAACGCCTCGCGGACTAATGTGGTTTTCGTCGGCAGTAACGACGGCATGGTGCACGGTTTCAGCGCCGGCAGTTATAGCAACGGCAGTTTTAACACGAGTTCTTCAACCAACACCGGCGCGGAATTGCTGGCCTATATGCCGTCTACGGTGTTAAGCGAAATCGGCGTCGATACGTCGTCCGCGCTAAATGCTGTATATCCGAATAACTACAATTTTACCGATCCGGCTTACACGCACCGCTATTTTGTCGACGCCACGCCCGCGGCGGCGGATTTGTATTATAACTCCGCGTGGCACACATGGCTGGTCGGCGGCCTAGGCGGCGGCGGCGCGGCTATTTACGCGCTCGATATCACCACGCCGGGAAATTTTTCCGAGAGCAACGCTTCAAGTTTAGTCGTCAACGAGCTTAACACCAGTAACATTGTCTGCTCGAATAACGCCACTTGCGCTTTGGATCTCGGTTGGACTTACGGTACGCCGATTATCCAGCGCATGCATAACGGCGCCTGGGCTGTCATCTTCGGTAACGGTTTTAATAGCGCCAATGAAAAGGCATCAATATTTATAGCCTCGATAAACCCGACCACCGCCGCCTGGACCGTTTACGAATTAAAGACCAATTCGCAAACACCGAACGGCATCGCTTATGTTTCGCCAGCCGATTTGGATAACGACAATGTAGTGGACTATCTTTACGCCGGCGACTTATTCGGCAATATCTGGCGGTTCGACGTCACCAGCAACAGTCCGTCAAACTGGATTACCAGCAAGTATGGCCAAACATCCGCATCCCCACTCTTTACAGCCCAAAATGCCGGGGGTTGGCCGCAACCGGTTACAACATCCGTCCAGGCGATCAAAACCCAGCAATCCGGCAATTCGCGGGTCGTCATCATGTTCGGCACCGGTAAAAACCTGGAAGCTTCGGATTTATTACCGGATAATACCGCCAATGGCGTGCAAAGTATTTATAGTATCTGGGATTATGATTTAGCGGCCTGGAATTCGCTCAGCACCACGGGTTATTTGACGCAGACTGCGCCGCAAACGATCAGCCGCGCCAATCTCCAGCAGCAAACCATTACCGGCACATCCGACAGCAGCGGCAATACGCTGCTGCCTTACAGCAGTACGGCTTACTATCGGACGCTCTCCAATAACGCTATCTGCTGGCAGGGCTCCACCATTTGCACTTCTAATTCCACACAAAATAGTAATACCCAATTTGGGGCCTATTTGGATCTGGATCCAGGCAATAACACCGTGGGTGAGCAAGTCATTTATAATCCCATTCAATACCAGGGCATATTCTTTGTTAATACAACGATTCCATCTTCGCAAACTCAAGGCTTAACCTGTACCGCCGCGGATCCGCCCGGCGGCTGGCTGATGGCGCTTAATCCGTTGAATGACGGCGCTTATGAGACCGGGGCATTCCCTAATACGCCTTTTAACACCACTGCCGGCGTTAATATGGGTTCGCAGGGTTCGCCTAGCGTCATTAGTTTCAATAATCAAAGTTATCTGTTGACTAGAACCATAGGCGGCTTAGGCGTACAACAATTCAATCCGCCTTGCGTTTCGAATTGCGTGAACGGCCCCGGAACCGGCAGCCGAGTGAACTGGATACAATTACGTTAAGGCGTCAAAATGTTAATTTTTAAAATGAATAAAACCTGTACAGGCTTTACGCTAATTGAATTGATGATAGTCATAGCGATTATCGCCATACTGGCCGCCATCACTTATCCGGCTTACAGTAATTATATCCAGCAATCCCGGCGCACCATCGCCAAATCGGCGTTGATGGATCTGGCCAGCCGCGAGGCGCGCTATTATTCCACAAACAACGTCTTCGCGGATGTGGTTAACCTAGGCTATTCAACAATCAACATCATTAACACTATCAATACCGTACCCATAGCGGACACTAATAATTATTATTACAATATGTCGGTCAGCTTTTCCGGCGGAATTTATACGGCGTCGGCCGTACCGGTCGCCGGCACTACTCAGGCCACGGACGCCTGCTATGAATATACGTTAAATAATTATGGCGTGAAAGCCAATCTGAACAGCGGGGGCTCAACGATAACAGGGATTAACTGCTGGTAAAACCGGCGTATTCCGTGAATTTTCCGTTCACGTGAATAACCTTGGACGGCTGAGAGCAAATACGCCGGCGAAAAAGACATGATAATATTAAAGCGACTATTCACCAGGTAGCCGACATAGGCGCTGGATAGTTACAGTTAAGCTTGTCTTTAACCGCGCATAAAAACAGGAATTTATTATGAAATACTTGCTTTTCTCGTTTTTCTTAATGTTTAGCTCTTTGCTTCATGCCGCTATCCAGGAAAAAAATGTCGAATACACGGCAAACGACACGGCTCTTAAGGGTTATTTGGCCTGGGACGACGCTAAAGGCGTTAAACAACCCGGCGTAATCGTGGTGCATGAGTGGTGGGGATTAAACGATTACGCCCGCAAACGCGCCCGTATGCTGGCGGAACTGGGATATACCGCGCTAGCGGTGGACATGTATGGCGATGGCGAGACCAGCGAGCACCCGAACGAAGCTTCCGCGTTTATGAGGAGCGTGATGGAGCATGCCGGGATTGCCGAACAACGTTTTAGAGCCGGCATGGATTTTTTACGGCAACAAGCGAGCGTGGATGCGGAAAATATCGCCGCTATCGGCTATTGTTTCGGCGGAGCGGTGGTTCTGGATATGGCGCGCCTGGGTTTGCCTTTAAAAGCGGCGGCGAGTTTTCACGGTAATCTGCAAACTAAAACTCCGGCGCAGTCCGGCAAAGTATTAGCGGAAGTGCTGGTATTGAACGGCGGAGCGGATAGTTTCGTGACTCAAGACAGCATAAAAGCTTTTGAAACGGAAATGAAGCAGGCCGGAGCAAGTTATCAACTGATTAATTATCCCGGCGCCCTGCACGGTTTTACAAATCCGGACGCCGATCAAATTGGAAAAGCCAATAATATTCCCCTGGCTTATAACGCCCAAGCCGACGCAGAATCCTGGCAAGCGATGCGGGATTTGTTTAATCGGGTTTTTAAACAATAGGCGGTTGTAAAAGCTGTCTAAAAATGCGGTAACTATTCAGCGAATTTTAAGCTAGCGTCAACAATTCGGCTTTTGACGCCGGAGCGCCCAGCAGAGGACGCGGTGAATACATCCGTATAGTTTTCGCCCGGCCTCCATGCCGGTCAAACCCCTGCTAGGCGCTCCGGCGCCAAAAGCCGAGGTGGCAAGCTACCGGCGAGCTTTTGTAAGTTTAGTCACTCGGCGAATAGTTACAAAATAAATTCTTAACCTATAATTCAAACCAGTCGTCCAATTTTTTATGAATGTCGTCGATACCGGTTTTATTAAGAGCTGAAAAAAGTTGCACGCTTACGCGAATTTGGGCGTGAGCTAAATCCTTTTGGACTTTCAAAAGCGTGTTTTTTGCCGCCCCGAAATTAAGCTTGTCTGCTTTGGTCAGCAAAACATGCAAATTTAGCCCGGCTTGGTTACACCAGGCTATCATTTCCCAGTCAAATTCGGTCAGCGGGTGGCGGATGTCCATTACCAACACCATGCCGCACAAAGCTTTGCGCTCGCATAAATAGGATTGCATCATAATTTGCCAATCTTTCTTCATGGCCACGGAAACTTTTGCATACCCATAACCCGGTAAATCCACCAGCTTACGTTGTTCGTCTATCGCAAAAAAATTCAGTAATTGCGTACGGCCCGGAGTTTTACTAACCCTGGCCAGGGCGGTCTGCTGCGCCAAGGTGTTAATCGCACTGGATTTTCCCGAATTCGAACGTCCGGCGAAAGCTATTTCCAGCCCTTGATCGGGTGGAGCGTCTTTTAATCGCGGCGCGCTGCTTACGAATTTGGTCTGATGGTAAACCGGATTCATTGCTATCTCGCTTAGTGAGTTTAAATCGGTTAAAATTTTAACATTATACCTGTCGCTTATTCTTTTACCTGAGCGTTTCGTCATGAACGGCTGTCATAGACGCGCAAATAAGGCTTGGAGGAGATGCGGCGGGTAGCGACGGTCTGCATAAGGCTTGCAGACGCCTACTATTTTTAATAGTCCTCACAGAGGTTGATAATGATAAGAAAATTGCCGGCTGTTTCTATTTTTCTGGCGCTGTTAGTCTGTGTTACCGATAGCCATGCTCTAGGTAATGCAAATGTCGGTAAAGCCAAATCTGCAAATTGTGCGGGATGCCATGGTGAAGACGGAAACAGTACGATCCCGGCTTTTCCAAAATTGGCCGGCCAGCATAAAGGTTATTTAGTTAAGCAATTGCAGGCATTTAAAAGCGGATTTAGAATGTCCGCGATGATGGAGCCCTTGGCCGCCGGACTGGATAATCAGACTATTGACGAAATCGCCGAATATTACGCCAGCCATAAAATCGCGGTCAATCGCGCGCCGGATTTGTCCGCCGCCGAAGATGATGAAAATAATACTAAAACCGAACAGCAAAAGAAAACCGAGCTGGAAAATTTAATCGCCAAGGGAGGCGATCTATATCGAAACGGTAACCTGGCGACGGCTGTTTCCGCTTGTATCGCTTGTCACGGCCCCTTTGGCGAAGGTAACAGGCCGGCGGACTTCCCCGCTTTACATGCACAGCATGCCGATTATCTGATTAAAACTCTGACGGATTTCAAAAACGGAGTGCGTACTAAAAACAAAGAGAATATGATGAGCATGATTACCACCAAAATGTCCGAAGCGGAAATCAAGGCAGTTGCTTATTATATCTCAATGATGAAATAAGCGGATTTTCGTAGTATAAAACCGACCCTAAGGTCAGCAGCGAGCGCCGGATTTTTTTGGCGGAGCGTTTAAGTAATTCATATGTAATAATTTAACCGGAATTTATATTTCTACGGAGTTCTCTGATGTTGAAAAGATTAGTGTTTTTGTTGTTGGTATGTTTTGGAATATCCGCTTCCGCTGAAGAAGGATACGAAGTTTTAAAACCTACTCAGCCGGTACAAAATCCTGAAAAAATTGAAGTTATCGAATTTTTTTGGTATGGATGCCCTCATTGCTACCATTTAGAACCGGCGATAAAACAGTGGCTTAAAAACAAACCCGCCAATGTGGAGTTCATTCGCCAGCCCGCGGTTTTTAATGAACTGTGGGGCAAAAACGCTAAAGTTTTTTATACGGCCGAAGCTTTGGGCGTGGAGGATAAGCTTCATGACGATATTTTCGATGCAATCCAAAATAAGAAAATCAAACTGGCGACCGATGAAGAAATTGCTAAATTTTTTATTGAGCACGGCGTGAAAGAAGAAGATTTTCAAACCGCTTACAAATCCTTTAGCGTTGACGCCAAATTACGTCAAGCGGAAGGCATGGGGCCGCGATACGGCATTAGCGGCGTTCCAACGTTGATCGTTAACGGTAAATTCAAGGTGACCGCCACCTCGGCAAAATCGCAAGATAACATGCTTAATGTGGTTAATCAGCTGATTCAATCCGAAAGCCAGAAAAAATAAAAATAAACGGGAGTTATGCGGCATGGAAGCCCCCGACTTTAAAGCTGTTTTCATCTATTCCGGCGCTTCTTTGGAAAGGCTTGGACGCCCGCCGCCAGGCTGGGTTGAAATGTAAACGGCGTAAGTACCGCTCCTACCGGATAGTCTATAATTATTAAGTTTGCAAACCTATTAATTTAGCGGAATCAAAATTCATGGTTTTTTTTAAAAACAAGGATGACAATCCGGAAAAGTGGCGGGACAAATACCTAAATTTGTTGAATAGTCAGGAGCAAGCCGAAAAAACTTATAAAGCCAACGAAGAGTTATTATGTAAAACGATAATCCGCTTCGCGCTTGCCATTAAAGGTCTTAGCCGGGAATTAGACCCGCATCTTGAGCGTATTCGTAATTTACTGAAATCCGGTTTGGAAAACCGGCAATTACAGATTGAACTTGAGGCATTTTCCAATGCGCTAATGCTTTTGGATGACAACCCAGGCCCTTCTCAATTCGAAACATTTTTGTTGTTCGAATTTCTATTTAAACAATATCCGCAGCATAAGCTCGAACTGGAAAATCTTCAGAAAAAAAATACCGAGGGCGCCTTTAAAAATACCCAAAGCCTGATTATTGCTTTATTGGAGCTGGTCGATGAAAAATCCGCCGGCAAGGTCTATTTCGGTGTTGAATTACCGGATACCGTGCATAACGAAATACGCATGCATTTGTTGCGTTTATTAGACTCCACCGGCATTCCAGAACAATTTTCCGAGCAACTGGAACAAATAAAAAAACGGATTCAAACAGACACGACGATCAAGTCGCTGACGCCGGTTTTTGATGACGCCGTTACATTTTTGTTAGCCGTAAAAAAACACCTGGTTTCAGAACAATGTGAAATGGCGACGTTCTTGTCAAAATTGACCGAACAATTGGCCGATATGGCGGTCAAAGTGACCGGCGTTGACCACGCTTCTGAAAACGCGGTAATTAACCGTAAGTATTTCGAGGAATCCGTCAGTCAGCAAGTGCAAGATTTACAGATTCAATCGGACAGCGCCACTCAGCTTGATACCCTGAAACAATTAGTTCATGGCCATTTAAGCAGCATTAATGAACAATTGCAGGCGCATAACAGGCAGGAACAGCTTGAACGTGAATATATTCAAGGAGATTTACGCTTCTTGACCCAAAAAATTCGAGACATGGAGATGGAATCGACGGAACTCAAATTAAAGCTCGATATTGCGCAACAACACGCCATACGCGATCCCTTGACGGATTTACCTAACCGGTTGGCGTTTGACAATCGTCTCAAGGATGAAATCGCCCGTTGGCAGCGTAATGCTCAGGCTTTATCGATGCTGGTTTGGGACATTGATTTTTTTAAATTGATCAATGACAACTATGGACATAAAACGGGAGATAAAGCCTTGGTTGCAATTGCCCGCTTGTTGGAGGAACATAGCCGGAAAACTGACTTTGTCGCACGATTCGGTGGAGAAGAATTTGTTATGTTATTTCCGGAAACAGACGCTCAAACCGCGTTTAGGGTGGCGAATAAATTGCGGGAAACAATCGAAAACGCCTGTTTTCGCGCTTCAGGAGATAAAATTTCCATCACTTTATCTTGTGGGATTAGTCAATATTTAGCCAATGACACTCCCGAGACTTTTTTCGAACGCGCCGATAAGGCTTTGTATCAGGCCAAAGAAAATGGCCGTAACCAGTGTGTTATTATATAGCAGGAATAATTATCAATGGAAAGTTTGCCGTCAACTCCTTCTGAAAATGAAAAATTACTGTATAAATTAGTAATACAGTTTCTGATTTTCAGTCAGGGAAGCCACAAACAGTTAGAGCCGCATTTGCTGCAAATCGGAAAGCGCCTGCGAAACGGCGCCAATGTGGGACAACTTGTCCCGGAACTACATTCCATATCCAAAACGCTTGCTCATATTTCAAAACATACAAAGAATTCCCCGCAAAACCCGCCTGAAACGGACAAAACAGAAGAAGAATGCATCCCTACCGATTATCTGATTAAACGTATAGATGAAATATTGACGGATACGAATGTATCTCAGCGTTTTTCAAAAAAGGCGAATACTTTAAAAAATTCGACGCGTAAGGCGTTGACCGCCGAATCATACAAAAATGTCATTGATACCGCGATAAATTTGTTGCTTGAAATTAGGGATTATACAGAGACCGAGCGGCAAGGGCTGGATGAGTTTCTGTCCGGGGTACAGCTGGGTTTAAACCAAATGGAGCAGCAAGTTGTTCTGGCCGGACAGGCCAATCGATTATCCATCGAAAACCGCGAAAACCTTAATTCTACCATGCACTTTCAGTTGGATAGTATAAAAGACGCCACTGAGAATGCACAGGAATTGTCGGCTTTGAAAATTCATACCGCCAATCATCTCGACCGTCTGATGCAACAATTAGTCGATCATAAACATAAAGAAGACGTCAGGCAGTGGAAAGCGCAGGAACAAATAGACGCGATGACTCAAAAATTGATGGAGCTGGAAACCGAAACCGAAACCCTGCGCACCAAGCTTAAAATCGAGCATGATAAGGCCATGTCGGATGCGTTAACCGGATTGCCTAATCGGCTGGCTTACAATACACGAGTAGAAATTGAGGTCAATCGATGGAAACGTTACAAAACGCCGTTAGCATTGGCGATTTTGGACATCGATCACTTTAAACGCATCAATGATAACTACGGACATAAAGCTGGCGATAAAACTTTAGCCTTGGTCGGCCAGTTACTGAGCAGCCATTGCCGGCAAACCGATTTTGCCGCCCGCTATGGCGGAGAAGAATTCGTTATCCTCTTACCAAGCACACGGGAAGAACAAGCGCTGGAAATGACGGAAAAAATCAGAATTCTTATTCAAAACAGCGGTTTTAACTATAACGGCGAAGCGATCAATCTTACATTAAGCGGCGGCATTAGCGAGTTCAAGGAAGGCGACCAGCTCGACGACGTATTTGTCCGGGCGGATCAGGCGCTCTATCAATGCAAACAATTAGGCCGAAACCGGTGCCAAATTTATGTTGACGCCAACTAATAATCAACACTAATTTTGCTTAGGCACATACCCTTCCGGCATTTCAAAACCGCCGGCAAATAAAAATTTTTCCCGTTCCGCCGCCAATAATTTTTTGGCTTCCGGATCGAAACTGGCCAAGCGCTTTTCATTGATAATCATGGTCTGCATGGCTAACCAGTCCTTCCAGGCCCGTTTTGAGATGTTTTCGAAAATCCGCTGGCCGTTGGCGCCCGGAAAGGGCGGCTCATCCAGGCCTTCCGCTTCCATGCCCAATTTCACGCATTTAACCATTCTGCTCATAATTTTCCTCGGCTCTAAAATATTGTAATAAGCGTTTGACGGGACTCGGCAAACCGATAGCGTCGATTTCCATGAATTTATACCAAAGCCCGGCATCCGTTTCCATCACATTATTTGTAAGGTTGATAAGATTCGCCAATACGGGCGTGTACTCCAACTGATAATGTGAAAAACCGTGGCGTTGGCGGCTCATGCAGCGCAGGTTGGAAATCTCGATTTTTTTTTGTTGAGCCCAGTCCTGTATTTCCTTAAGTTCGCTAAATTCCGGCAAACTCCATAATCCGCCCCAAATCCCCATTGGCGGACGTTTTTCCAGAAAAACCCGATTTTCAGCATTTTGTAAAATTAAAAAAAATAGTTTTTTGACAGGTATGGGCTTGCGCGGTTTTGGCTCGGGCAGGCGCTTGACTAAATTTAACTCTAAAGCTTTGCATCCCGCCGCTAGCGGACAAACTCCGCATTTGGGTTTGTTTCGAGTACACAGCGTAGCGCCCAAATCCATGATGGCTTGAGTGTACGCGGCGGTCGACTCGGCAGGCGTATAAGTTTTGCTGATTTCCCAAAGCCGGGCCGAGACTTTTGGGCCGCCAGTCCAGCCGGAAATGGCATGAAACCGGGCGAGCACCCGCTTAACGTTGCCATCCAGGATAGCCTCGCTTTTTGCATAGGCGATGCTCAGAATGGCTCCCGCGGTCGAGCGGCCAATACCGGGCAAACTACTGAGGTCTGCAACGGTAGTGGGAAACTCGCCGTTGTTGGCGTCTACCAACCGAGCGGTTTTATGCAGGTTTCTGGCGCGGGCATAGTAACCTAAGCCTGACCAGTACGGCAACACTTCGTCTAATTCGGCGGCCGCCAAACTTTGCAAGTCGGGAAAACGTTCAATAAAACGATTGAAATAAGGAATGACGTTAGCGGCTTGGGTTTGCTGCAACATAATTTCCGAAACCCAAACCCGGTAAGGATTAATCGTTTGCTGCCAGGGTAACTCCTTACGCCCATGCTTGTCGAACCAACTTAAAAGTTTTTGCTGGAATTGCTCGGGGGGCATGATTTTTTGTAATTTATTCCCACTCGATGGTGGCCGGCGGTTTGCCGGAGATGTCATACGTAACTCTCGATATGCCGGGTACTTCGTTAATAATGCGCCTTGAGATCAGATCTAGAAATTCGTAAGGCAAATGCGCCCAGCGCGCCGTCATAAAATCGATAGTTTCCACGGCGCGAATCGCAATAACATAATCATAACGGCGGCCATCTCCCATTACGCCCACGGATTTTACCGGTAAAAACACAGCGAAAGCTTGGCTTACCTGGTCATACAGGCCATGACGGCGCAGTTCTTCGATAAAAATTGCATCGGCCTTACGCAGTAATTCGGCGAATTCTTTAGTGACCGCTCCTAGAATCCGGACGCCTAATCCAGGACCGGGAAAAGGATGCCGGAAAATCATGTCCGCGGGCAACCCCAATTCCAGGCCTAGCTGGCGTACCTCATCCTTGAAAAGCTCTCTTAAGGGCTCTATCAGTTTCAAGCGCATGTTTTCCGGTAAGCCCCCGACATTGTGGTGCGATTTGATTAAATGCGCTTTGCCGCTTTTCGATCCGGCGGATTCTATGATATCGGGATAGATCGTGCCTTGAGCCAGCCATCTGGCGGCGGTAAGCTTTTCAGCTTCCCTGTCGAAAATTTCAACAAATAATTTGCCGATAATTTTCCGTTTTTGTTCCGGATCGGAAACGCCTTCCAAGGCCGCCATATAAAGCTGTTCGGCGTCAACCCGTATGACGTTGATGCCTAAATGTTGAGCGAACATGGTCATGACCTGATCGCCTTCGTTCAATCTCAACAAACCGGTATCGACAAAAACACAAATGAGTTGTGCGCCGATAGCTTTGTTCAGCAGAACGGCAACGACGGACGAATCGACGCCTCCCGATAAACCGAGGATAATCCGATCGTCTCGCACTTTTTCACGAATATCCCGGATACTGTCTTCAATAATATTGCTTGCCGTCCACAGCGCCGGACAGTTGCAGATTTCAAGCGCAAAACGCTTGAGTATACGGCCGCCCTGTTTGCTATGCGTGACCTCCGGGTGAAATTGCAAACCGTAAAATTTTTTTACGTCGTCGGCTATTCCGGCAATGGGCGCCCCATCCGAGCCGGCGATCAGTTTAAATCCGGTTGGAAGTTCGACAACCCTGTCGCCGTGACTCATCCATACGTCTAGTAATCCGTAACCCTCCGGCGAAGCATGATCTTCGATATTTTCCAACAGTTTGGAATGGCCGCGGGCGCGAATTTGGGCATAACCGAATTCGCGATGATCGGATGACTCCACTTTGCCGCCCAATTGCTCCGCCATGGTTTGCATTCCATAGCAAATTCCCAATACAGGAACGCCTAATTCGAAACAACATTGCGGTGCGCGCGGCGTACTGTTTAATGTGACGGTTTCAGGGCCGCCGGAAAGAATTATGCCTTTGGGGGAAAAGTTTTTAATGTCTTCGCAACTGCACTCGCAACTGTAGATCTCGCAATAAACGCCGATTTCACGGATGCGGCGGGCGATCAATTGCGTGTATTGCGAGCCGAAATCAAGTATTAATATCTTATCGTTATGAATATTGGCTAGTGATGTTTGCGTCAAGAGTGGGCCTATATTGATTCTATTTAAATTCATAAAAACCTGCCGATTGCTGACCACCTCGGCTTTTGGCGCCGGAGCGCCTTGCAGGGGTTTGACCGGCATGGAGGCCGGGCGAAAGCTACAGGGATGTATTCACAGCGTCCTCCGCCAGGCGCCAAAAGCCGGGTAGCTGACGCTACCTTAAAATTCGCTGAATCGTTACCATCAATTCAATTGATAATTCGGCGCTTCTTTAGTAATGGTAACGTCGTGCACATGGCTCTCCCGCATGCCGGCGCTGGTGACCCGGACAAACTGGGCGGTTTCGTGCATGGCGGCGATGGTCTGATTACCGGTATACCCCATGCAGGAGCGTATGCCCCCTAATAATTGATGAATAATAGCCAAAACGCTGCCTTTATAAGGGACTCGGCCTTCTATGCCCTCCGGAACCAATTTTTCAACCAATTCAATTTCTTCTTGAAAATACCGGTCGCTTGACCCCTGCGATTGCGACATAGCGCCGAGCGAGCCCATACCGCGGTAGGATTTGTAAGAACGCCCCTGAAATAATTCGACCTCGCCTGGGGCTTCTTCCGTGCCAGCGAAAAGACCGCCTAACATAACAGAATGAGCGCCGGCGGCCAGCGCTTTGGCGACATCCCCGGAATAGCGCACGCCGCCGTCGGCGATTAATGGTACGCCGCTTCCTTTTAATGCGGCGGCGACATTGCTGACAGCGGAAATTTGCGGCACCCCAACGCCGGCAACGATGCGGGTGGTGCAAATAGAGCCTGGTCCAATGCCGACTTTAACGCCATCGGCGCCGGCTTCGACCAAAGCTTTGGCTGCCGCCGGCGTAGCGATGTTGCCGCCTATAACTTGAACATTCGGAAAATTTTGTTTTATCCAGCGCACTCTATCCAATACTCCCTGAGAATGGCCGTGAGCCGTGTCGACAATAATGACGTCCACACCGGCGCTAACAAGACCTTCAACGCGGCTATCGGTATCGCCGGCGTTGCCGACCGCCGCGCCTACGCGCAATCTTTCCTGCTCATCCTTACAGGCTTGCGGATTATCTTTGGCTTTCTGGATATCCTTAACGGTAATCAAGCCTCGCAACAGAAAATCATTGTTTACCACTAATACTTTTTCGATTCGATGTTTATGCAATAAGGCAATGACTTCTTTATGGCTAGCCGATTCATTAACTGTAATCAGACGTTCTTTTGGCGTCATCACTGAACTGATCGATTCGTCAAGCCGGGTT
>JBEKBU010000074.1:0-15602 GCA_050015235.1 Methylomonas sp.
TTAAAGTACGCAATCTGGCTAAATCCGTGGCGGAGGCGTATTACCGGCGCCGGGAAGCGTTGGGTTTTCCTATGTATGCGGATTAAGACAAAGCATTGCAAAGACTTCAATCGATTTAGGAAATCACCGTGAAAGAAACTCAAAATTTATTATTCGAACTAGGCTGCGAAGAATTACCGCCTAAATCACTGATGAAACTTAGCCGCGCCCTGTTGGATAATATTCAGGCCGGTCTGGCCGAAGCGGGTCTAAATTATCAGCAAGGCTGTTCTTACGCGACCCCGCGCCGTTTGGCGGTCATTATTTACGGCCTGCAAACTTTCCAGGCGGATATGATCGTGGAAAAACGCGGCCCTACCGTACAAGCGGCTTTTGCGGCGGACGGCGCCCCGAGTAAAGCGGCGCTGGGTTTTGCCGCCAGTTGCGGCGCCGCGATGGAGCAATTGGAGCGTCTGGTTACCGATAAAGGAGAATGGTTGATATTTAAAGAAGCGGTTAAAGGCCAGCAGGCGGAAAATTTAATCCCCGATATCCTCCGCAAAAGCTTACAAAATTTGCCTATCGCCAAACGCATGCGCTGGGGTAATTTTGATAGCGAATTCGCCCGGCCGGTGCATTGGTCGGTGTTAATGCTGGGAGAAAAAGTAATCCCCGCCGAAATTCTCGGCGTAAAGACCGGTAATATTAGCTACGGACACCGTTTTCATGCGCCGCAGCCATTAACGATTGCAAACCCGGACAGCTATGCGGAAACCTTGCGGATTAAAGGCAAGGTCATAGCCGATTTTGCCGAACGCATGCGCGTTATTCGCAATGCGGCGCAACAGGCGGCCGCGGATGTAGGCGGTACGGCGCATATAGAAGAAGATTTGTTGGAAGAAGTCGCCGCGCTTAACGAATGGCCGGTTCCTGTCGTCGGTAATTTCGACGCCCGCTTTCTGGCGTTGCCGGTGGAGGTTTTAATCACCACCATGCAAGCAAACCAGAAATACTTCCCGGTTAAAAACGCCCAAGGCGGGCTGTTGCCGAATTTCATTACATTTAGCAATATCGAAAGTTCTAATCCCAGCTCAATCCGGCATGGTAATGAACGGGTGGTATTGCCGCGTTTGGCGGACGCTGAATTTTTCTGGAAGCAGGATAGAAAACAATCGTTGGCCGAACGGCTGGTCAGCTTGTCCGGCATCGTTTTCCAGAAAGATTTAGGCACTCTGGCCGATAAAACCACCCGGGTTGGTCATTTGGCCGCCCATATAGCCGGGTTGTTGCAGGCCGACGCCGATATGGCGAGACGCGCCGCCTTGTTGGCGAAAACAGATTTATTAACCAACATGGTTGGAGAATTCGCCAATTTGCAAGGTATTATGGGCCGCTATTACGCCTTGGCGGATAACGAGCCCGCCGAAGTCGCCCAAGCTATAGAAGAGCATTATTTCCCTAAACAGTCCGGCGCGCCGACGCCCAGCGCAAAAACCGGTCAAATTCTGGCGTTGGCCGATAAAATCGACACGCTGAGCGGTATTTTTAGCGCCGGATTAATTCCAACTGGCGATAAAGACCCCTACGCTTTAAGGCGCGCCACGCTGGGCATATTAAGAATTCTGATCGAAAACGGCATTGCCTTGGATATTGTCGCCTTGCTGGATACGGCGCTCGAGCAGTTTACTCACGCATTTAATAAACCGGAAATCCGCGCCCGCATCATCGATTTCATTTTCGACCGTTTAAAGGGTTATTGCCTGGAGCAAGGCTTTAGCAATGATGAGTTCGAGGCCGTGCTAGCGGTTAACCCAACGCAACCGCTGGATTTTATGCAACGTATCAGAGCTGTGCAGGCGTTCAGAAAATTGCCGGAAGCTGAAAGCCTAGCGGCGGCTAATAAGCGGATCATTAATATTCTAAAAAAATCCGAACAAGCCGTTAACGATCAAATCGGCATTTTGGCTGCAGCTGAAGAAATCAATTTACTCGCCGCCGCCGAAAGTTCGCACACCGATATTACGCCGCTGTTAGCCGCGCAAAATTATACGCAAGCCTTAAGCCGTTTGGCGCTGTTGCGCGATAACGTCGATGCTTTTTTTGACCATGTCATGGTTAATACCGATGATATCGCGTTACGGAATAGCCGTCTCGCTTTGTTAGCCAAGTTATCGAATCAATTTCTGAAAATCGCCGATATTTCCAAATTGCAAGCATGACCATACCCTACGTAATTTTAGATCGGGATGGCGTGATAAACAACGATTCCGATGCATACGTTAAATCCCCGCAAGAATGGCTGCCGATACCCGGTAGCCTGGAGGCCATTGCGCTGTTAAATCGGTCCGGCTTCCGGGTGGTTGTCATTACCAACCAATCCGGTATCGCCAGAGGGCTATACGATTTATCGGTCTTGGCGGCTATTCACGACAAAATGCAGGCGCAAGTCCAAGCCGCGGGCGGTAAAATCGACGCCATCTATTTTTGCCCGCATGGGCCGGACAGCGTATGCGAATGCCGAAAGCCGAAGCCGGGTTTATTTAGAACGTTTGCGGCTGAAAAACAGGTCGATTTGCGGCATGTTTATTCCGTGGGCGATTCCTACCGCGATATACAAGCCAGCCAAGCCGTTTCCGCGTTGCCCATTTTGGTAAAAACCGGCAAGGGTATACGTACCCTGCAAAGTCATCCACAACTTGATCTGCCTATTTTCGAGAATCTTTATGACGCAGCCAGCTACATTGTCGCAACCTGATTTTAGAGTGTATCTGGGTTCGACGCTTTTATTCGTTTATATTGTATTTTCAACGTTAATTGTCGGCGTTTTAATTTTAATCTGCGCCGGATTGCCGTTTAAAGTACGCTATAAAATCGCCGATATCTGGATAAATTGTCTGTTATTTATGCTGAAACTCTGTTGTGGCTTAAGTTATGAAGTGGAGGGCCTGGAAAATCTCCCGGCTGACGGGGCCGCAATCATCCTCAGCAAACACCAGTCGGCATGGGAAACGATTGCTCTGCGTCGCTTTATTTCTCCGCAAACCGCGGTGTTGAAAAAATCTTTGCTGCATATTCCATTCGGCGGCTGGGCTTTGGCGACGCTTAAGCCGATTGCGATCGACCGCCAAAATCAGAAAGAAGCGCTACGCATGTTGATTGAGCAGGGAAGCGAGCGCTTGCGGGAAGGATTGTTTGTGCTGGTTTTCCCGGAAGGCACCCGGGTAGCGCCGGGCAAAAATAATAAATTTAATGCCGGCGGCGCAATGCTGGCGCAGAAATCCGCTTATCCGGTCATACCATTGGCGCATAATGCGGGCGAGTTCTGGCCGCGGAATAGTTTTCTAAAATATCCGGGGGTCATAAAAGTAAAAATAGGCCCGATGATAGATAGCAGAAATAAAAAATCCAAGGAAATTAATAGCGAGGCGGAAGATTGGATCAATCAAGCGATGCAAAAAATCGCTTCCGAACAAGTAGACAAGTCTTAATTGCTTTTGCAAACCATAAGGCCTACAAAAGCAGGCCTTACAATTGCAAAATTTAAAGCTGTATCAAAGAGAAGACAGAGCTAAAACTTTTTGTTTTGAACCATCCGGATTAACCGGACACTGACTTTAACGCATTTACAGACAGAAGCCCAAACCTAGCCGTAACATTGCAATTTTGAAAGCTGATGGCGTCTGGCGGAATTCAAAAATGATTAAATCCGCCATGCGCCATCACAAAAAAGTCAACTTGAAGCGATAGTTTCTGAATAGGAATTCCTATCGGCATGCTACGTAGTCATACGCTAAAACAATACTTGCAAAAACGGCTAGTATTTTAACCTTTCTGTTGCGCTGCGCCGCTACCATAGTTTTGTGGTTTTTTGTTGCCGGCGTCAGGACTATCCATGCAGCCAGTTAGGCTAACGATCATTAAAACAGTAGCTAATACAGAAAATAACTTTTTCATTACATCCTCCGAATAAAAATTTGGTTTTTTATTTTTATGTGTACTTGGGACAAGCACTGTAGATTTATACCATGCGAAAAACCAGCTTGCAATAGTCTTTTTAATTAAATTTCGTCAATGTCGTCCGGAAGCGTGATTTTTATCTGTTTTTTATACCATTCCGCCGCGCCTATCGTCCGCCATTCACCAGATAAGTTTTTGTTTCTTAAGTTAAACTCCCATTCGGACGGCGCGGATATTTTTTTTTCCTTAATTAGAAAGCGGGTAGCGTCCAAATTGAGACCAAGCTTGACGCCCCAAAAAGCCGTAATTTTCATAATGAATTTCTTGAGTCTGTTTTCGTCGATATTCGGCGTAACGGCAATATTTGCCCACATCGAATGCACCCTGCCCCAATTCGGCGCCAGTAAGCGGCCTTGTTCGTTCACAAAAGGTAAAAAATGTTCGGCGCCATTGGCGTCCAGATAACTAATGGCCAACAAATGATCGTAACCGGCAAAATGATCGTGTAAATAAAGCGCATGGGGGGTAATGCCGAAAAATGTATTCGAAATCAACAGCATGGCGTTGCTCATATCCGTTAACGCGCTGGTTAACGGAGACTGGCGGGTATCGGCATGGAAACGATAAAGCAACCCGTAATGAATACTGCTGTTAAATTGCAACAATATCAAAATTAAGACCGCTTTACTCATCTTCAGGGCGGAATTCCTGGCTTCTTTTACCGTTCCCGCCGCAAATAATTTTTCGTACAGGGTTTGATTAAAATCATTCGCCAAGCTTGCCGTGGTGCAAGCCTCATCGCAAGGCAAGCGGGCGCGCGTATCGGCAATGCGGCGGTATTGGCGGCTTGCATAGGGATAAATGCCGGGCAATATAAGCAAATACCCCAAAAGCGCCGTATAACGCATGGCGATGAGGATCCGGGCATAGGTGGCCACGCCGACGTATAGCCGTCCTTTGCCGTCCAGCGCATATAAATCCGTTAACAATTGCCGTTCGTCAAAATCGGCCAGCAGCGGATAGTCTTTAGCGTAATCCTGGGCGGCTTTAAAATCCACGCCGCTTAACACATCGAAATGATTCAGCAGCAAAACCGTGCGGCAACATAACGGGCATTGCCGGTCGTAAAAAACCGTTAACAGCGGCGTTTGTAGTCTTAAAAACGCCCCAATGCGCCGGTACCAGGAAAACGGCATGACCAGGGTATAAAAAATCAACATACCGAGACCAAACGGGTAAATGTTGAACGATAAAGCGATCCCCAAATGCAAACTGACGCCTATCCAGAAATACACGGCTCTTAGCCGCCGCCGGAAAAAGAACGCCAGAAAAGTAAACTGAAATACAATGATGGTGTAACCGATGAATTTTTGTAAATATTCAATATTTAGCAGCCAGGACATATCCAAAGCGGATATGTAATAAGGGATAGACGACGGCAACCAGGCGCCAAGGCCGTTGCGCCAGTGTTCCGCGAACATTTTGTGGATGGCGGAATCGAAATAAAGAAAACCAAGGCAAACGATCACCGGCAAGTAATAGGTAAGCGCTGAAACTTCTTCCGGTTTGTAAGCCGAGTAAGGCTTGAAAGGATCGGCCAGTTTTTTTCGCAGGATATCCAGCGAAAACGCCTTATCGATGGGCATGAAAATCAGAAAAAAATTGGCGCCTATCATGAACAGATCAAAACCGCCGTCGAAATCGCGTTGCATGGGCGTAAAATTAACGAAAATCAGCCAAAAAATGTAATTGGCGATACTTGCCGTCTGGCTATGGTAACCAACCGTCAACGCCAGCGCGTTTAGAGCCCATAACCACAGAAAAAAAACGATCATCGGAAATTCGACATCCATAAATGGAATGGGATCGAAAATCAGATGGTTGAAAAAGATCAGGAACAGAATTTCCTGCAAAGTCACCAGACCGAATAGTATTCTGAACAGCCCTATTCCGGTTGCGGGCGCTTTTTTAAGATAAATTGAGTAGAATTTAGAAACGAACCATCGATACATTTTTTGTAGCCAGCTTAAAAAATGTACGAATTATAAGGTATTTACCCTGTTCACTAATGAATTAAAAACAAAAAAGCGGCCATGGGTAAACCCACGCCGCTTCTGATTAAGCAATAGCTAAATAACGGCTAGCTTATTCTTCGTCCTTAGGTTCTTTAAACACCCATTTTACGAAGAAGTATCCTGCAGCGATAATTACAAGCGCTCCAATCATGCCTGACGGTTCTTTAAGCATTTCAGTTAAATCTAAGATCGCTCCCATGGGTGCCTCCTACCTACTAGTTTAGTTGTTATATAAAATCTGCCATTACGTTGGCGGCCGAAGCATATATGTTACTTTAGCTGCCTTTAAAGTCAAGCGATTGATGAATATTATATAAAGATTGTCCCTTAAATTGCCTTAAAGGTAGAATATGAGTAGTATTGTGCTTTAGGCGAATTTTCAAAACTATAAAAAGAACTTAAGTGGGGAGTAGCTATGATTAGTGGTGTAGTGGTAATTTTGACAATGATTTGGCTGTATCAATCTTTGATGCAAGCAAAGAAAGCAAATATGTTTTATTGGATAGCCGGATGTTTCGTGGTTTTCATGTTCGCGCTATTCCTGATGGATTCGGTATGTATTGAAATCATTGAAGCGCTGAAAGGCAAAGGCATTAGCGAAGAATACGATCCAAGACTAACCGAGATAGGCGATCGTAAAACTCAGGAAGACGCTGGCGGTTTATTTATGCCGGCGCTGTGCGAATTATTGCCGTCTATCGTGAGCTTTACGGCCATAGCCGTTATTCGCGTGTTGTTCATTACCAAACAAGCGTTAACGCCGGCGAATCTGTTTAGCGGCATAAAAGATATGTTCATCAGCATCAAAGACAGCTTTAAAACCACCAGTAACTGAACATAGATTACTGGAAAGACGCGCTCGATTTGTCCGGGTTTAAGTTGAGTTTTTCGGCAAGGATGCCGCCATGGGCTACGGGAGAATCGATCGGGGCTCTCGTCTCGCGCTTGGAATTCAGCCGACACGGAATTGGCGCGCGCTCGATTTTTCTAAACAGCAATTACTATGGCCACAACCGTAACAATTGCTAAAATAAATAGTAGTGTTACCGCTAATCCAGCGACAATATAGGCGTATAAAGAGCCATGTTTAAAATCTCTAATCCGGTTGGATTCGCTTTGCACGCCGATAAAGGCGGCAAAAACGCTTTGAATAATCTGTAATGGACTGGGTTTAGTCATATTTTCGGTGGAAGCCAATAAAAAACAAATATTAGGAAAATTTAGGATTCTCGCGCTTTAGCGCCGATGTATCAGTTTAACATGCCCTTCATATCAGCCCTATCATTTTCATATCGATGAACAGAACACAACAGCTAACCCAGCAATTATCCCGGCGAATATTGTTTCTGGACGGCGCCATGGGCACCATGATCCAGAGCTATAATCTAATCGAAAAAGATTATCGCGGCGACCGTTTCGCGGACTGGCCTACTGATTTGAAAGGTAATAACGATTTATTGTCGCTTACCCAGCCGGCGATTATTGAAGCTATACACCGAGCCTATCTGGATGCGGGCGCGGATATTATCGAAACCAATTCTTTCAATTCCACCCGTGTAGCCATGGCGGATTACGGCATGGAGGAGCTTGCTTACGAAATTAATGTCGCGGCCGCGCAAATAGCTAAACGCGCCGCCTTGGCGTATAGCGAAATAACGCCCGATAAACCGCGGTTCGCCGCCGGTATTTTAGGGCCAACCAATCGCACGTCCTCGATGTCGCCCGATGTCAACGACCCCGGTTTCCGTAATATAACATTCGACGGCTTGGTGGCCGCATACGCCGAAGCCGGTCAGGGTTTGATCGATGGCGGGGCCGATATCATTTTAATCGAAACCGTTTTCGATACCTTGAACGCCAAAGCCGCTATTTTTGCCGTTGAAGCATTGTTTGATAAGCTGGGTTACAAACTGCCCGTGATGATCTCCGGCACCATTACCGACGCCTCCGGACGCACCTTGTCCGGACAGACTGCGGCGGCGTTTTGGTATTCCCTGAAGCATGTCGAACCGATTTCCATCGGTTTTAATTGCGCGCTCGGCGCCAAGGAGCTGCGTCAATACATAGTGGAGCTGTCCGCCATAGCCGACACCTATATTTCAGCCCACCCTAACGCCGGTCTGCCGAACGCCTTCGGCGAATATGATGAAACGCCGGAACAAATGGCCGTCGAATTGGCGGACTGGGCGGCTAACGGTTATTTGAACATTATCGGCGGCTGTTGCGGCACTTCTCCGGATACGATCCGCGCCATAGTCGACGCCGTCAGTCAATATGCGCCGCACAAAATTCCGCAACTGGAAAAAAAATGTTATTTATCCGGTCTGGAGCCGATGTCGATTGGGCCCGATACGCTGTTTGTGAATATCGGCGAACGCACCAACGTTACCGGATCGGCGGCGTTTAAGAAACTGATCGTCGAAGAACAATACGAGGCCGCGCTGGATGTCGCCAGACAACAAGTTGAAAGCGGCGCCCAAATCATCGATATCAATATGGACGAAGGCATGCTGGACTCCAAACAGGCCATGGTGCGTTTTTTGAATCTGATCGCCGCCGAACCGGATATTGCGAAAGTGCCGGTTATGCTGGATTCGTCAAAATGGGAGATATTGGAAGCCGGCTTGAAATGCATACAAGGCAAGGGTATTGTCAATTCCATTTCACTAAAGGAAGGCGAAGATACTTTTATCAAACAGGCCCGTTTGGTGCGGCGTTATGGCGCCGCCGTGATTGTCATGGCGTTTGATGAACTGGGGCAAGCGGATACGATGTCCCGCAAAATCGAAATCTGTAGCCGCGCTTACCGTATTTTGACCGGACAAATCGGATTTCCGGCGGAAGATATCATTTTCGACCCTAATATTTTCGCGGTCGCTACCGGTATCGAAGCGCATAACAATTACGGGGTAGATTTTATCGAAGCTACCCGCATCATAAAAAACACCTTACCTTATGCGTTAGTCTCGGGCGGCGTTTCCAATGTGTCATTTTCGTTCCGGGGTAATAATCCGGTGCGCGAAGCCATACATGCGGTGTTTCTCTATCATGCGATACAGGCCGGGATGGATATGGGCATAGTCAACGCCGGTCAACTGGCGATTTATGCCGATATCCCCATTCAGTTGCGAGATGTGGTTGAGGATGTTATTTTAAATCGAAACGCCGAGGCCACGGAAAGACTGCTGGAGATCGCGGAAAACTATCGCGGCGGCGGCGGGCAAACCGTCAAACAAGAAACCTTGGAGTGGCGCGATTGGCCGGTTAACAAGCGCCTGGAGTATGCGTTGGTGAAAGGTATTACCGATTTTATCGATCAAGATACCGAACAAGCCAGGCAGGAAGCCGAAAAACCGCTGCATGTGATTGAAGGGCCGTTGATGGACGGTATGAATGTGGTCGGCGATTTATTCGGCGAAGGGAAAATGTTTTTACCGCAAGTCGTCAAATCGGCGCGAGTAATGAAAAAAGCCGTGGCGTATCTGCTGCCGTTTATGGATGTGGCTAACGACGGCGTCCGGCAGTCCAATGGTAAAGTGCTGATGGCGACCGTAAAGGGTGATGTGCACGATATCGGCAAAAATATCGTCGCCGTGGTCTTGCAATGTAATAATTATGAAGTGATCGACTTAGGCGTCATGGTGGCGGCCGAAACCATATTGAAAACCGCCCGCGAGGAAAAAGTGGACATTATCGGCCTCAGCGGCTTGATTACCCCGTCCCTGGATGAAATGACGCATGTAGCAAAGGAAATGCAACGGCAGGGTTTTACTATCCCGTTGATCATAGGTGGGGCCACCACGTCGCGCGCGCATACCGCCGTGAAAATCGAACCGCATTACGATTCCGCCACGGTATACGTCACCGACGCCTCGCGTAGCGTAGGCGTGGTCAGCGCTCTATTGAGCGCGGATCAAAAGCATGATTTTATCGAAAAAACCCGCGCCGAATATGCGCTGGTCAGGGAAAGGCATAAAGGCCGCACGGCTAAAACGCCCCAGCATAGTTTGGAGGCGGCGCGGCAAAATAAGTTCAACTATAACAATTACCAGCCGGTAAAACCCAAATTCATCGGCGCCAAGGTGATCGACGGCTTTCCGTTGGAAAAGTTAGTCGATTATATCGACTGGACGCCGTTTTTTCATACCTGGGAGCTGGCCGGTCAATATCCGGCCATATTGAATGATAGTCTCGTCGGCCAGGAAGCCGGGAAACTATTTGCCGATGCTCAGGAAATGTTGAAAGAATTAATCGCCGGCCAATGGTTGACCGCCAAAGCGGTCATTGGTTTTTTCCCCGCCAATAGCGTCGATGATGACATCATTCTTTACACGGATGACAGCCGCGGCCAAACTCTGGAGATACTGCACCACTTACGCCAGCAAAATATTAAAGCGCCCGGCCGGCCGAATTATTGCCTGGCCGATTTTATCGCGCCGCTGGAAACCGGCGTAAAGGATTATTTAGGCGGATTCGCCGTTACCACGGGCATCGGTATTGAAACGAAATTACAGGAATTCGCCGATGAACATGACGATTACAAAGCCATTATGCTCAAAGCCCTGGCTGACCGGTTCGCCGAAGCGTTCGCCGAATATCTGCATCAGGCGGTGCGTTGCGATTACTGGGGGTATGTGGAAAATGAAGCATACGATAACAAGTCCCTGATTCAGGAAGCTTATCAAGGCATCCGTCCGGCGCCGGGCTATCCGGCTTGTCCCGATCACACCGAAAAAGCCAAGCTGTTTACGATATTGAATGTCGTTGAGCACACCAGTATAGAGTTGACGGAAAATTTCGCCATGTCGCCGGCGGCGTCTATCAGCGGCTGGTATTTTTCGCATCCTGAGTCGCAATATTTCAACGTCGGTAAAATCGAACGGGATCAGTTGCATAATTATGCGCAACGTAAAGCCATGCAAGTGGAAGTCGCCGAGCGCTGGCTAGCCGCCCATCTGAACCATTAACTATCGCTATCCCGCTCTGCGAACGGCGTAGAGCGCCGCACAGAATACCAAGGCTCCCGGCAGCACGGCGACCATAATCGGATTTAGTTCGTAAATCAATCCGGCGTGGCCGGCCATTTTATCGAAAGCGTCGAAAATCTCGCCGATCAAAATGCCGACCAATATTCTCGATCCGGTGCTTGTTCCCCGCCCTATGCCGATTACTAACGGGGCGGATACCATCAACATTACAAACGTTACGAATGGATTGAACACGCGGCTCCAAAACGCCACTTCGTAACGTTGCGACTTTTGATTGTTCTGCTTCAGAAAATCGATATACATGAATAAATCGTATAGCGATTGGTTATCCGCCGAAACGACCGCAACTTTTAGCAAATCGGAATCGATACTCGATTGCCAGATTTCTTCGGGACGCGTATCGGCGCCGATTTTAGTCGGGTTAATCTCGGAATGCCGGACATTTTCCAATCGCCACAGCTGATTGCCTAAAAACCGGGCATGATCGGCGCGAGTAAATTTTTTTAGCCTATGTTGTTCATTAATATCGTATATCCTGATATCGGAAAGAGAACCGTCCTCAAGAATTTTCCGGACGTTGATAAAACTGTCGCCCTCTCTTAGCCACATACCGTAACGGGTGCGCATGACGATGCTATCGTTTTGCGCCGTGTTTTTAAGTAATTGGGCGGCGCGTTCGCATGGAGGGGCGATAAATTCGCCTATCGACATGGAAACGATGACTAAAAACAAGCCCGCCAGCATGATGCGGCGGATGATCCAGCCCGCCGATATGCCGGCCGCCCGCATCGCCACAATTTCCCGATGGTTGGCCATGCTGCCCACGACTACCAGACTGCCTATCAAAGCGCCGGATGGCGTCACTTCGTAAAACAGGGTCGGCGTGGAGAGCAGCAAAAACACCAGAATTTGTTTCATGCCATAGTTGCCGTGGCCTAAATTTTTCAATTCATCCGTAAAAGTAAATAAAACAAATAGGGTAACCAACAGCAATATGGCGATAAACGCCCCTTTAAGCACTTCCTTAACAATGTAAGCAGTCAAAACTTTCATGGCAGCCAATACTCACGGAAGTTTTGAAATAGCCATCGCCACCCCAAGGAACGGATCAGGGAATATACGCCTATTAAAAACAACAAACCGTTCAGCCAGACGTATCCCAGCCATACCGGCATGTTGCCGTTGATAACCCAGCTATACGTCAGCCTTTGCATATTACCGTAAACAAAATAGATGCCGAAAGCAATAAACAGGCTGTTATATATGCCGCCGCGCGGGGAAATTTTCGCTAGCGGCGCCGCCAGAAAAGCCAATAATAAAACGCCGACCGGCGTGTTTAGCCGGCTCTGCAATTCGGCGATGTGCCGTAAATCGGGCGAAGCGAGTAAAGTTTCGGTGGGCAGCGACTGGGTATTCAGGTTTAATACGCCGGCTTTATTTTCGATGAGTACTGCGTATTCCTGAAAAGTTTCTATCACAAAATCTTTTTGTCCGGCATTCCCTAAAACGCGCTCTCCGTTTTCCAGAACCAGATACAAACCGCCGGGCAGCATTTTTAGACGGCCGAAATCCGCATTCACCATGCCGGTTTTATCGCCCTGTAAATTTTGTACGAACACATGATGCATCGTACCGTCGTTACCGATTTTCTCCGTGTAAAAAATAAGTTCGCCATTACTGTACTCACTGAAACCGCCGGCCGTAATCCCGCGAATATCGGCGCTTTGCTTATCATGGTACATCAGTTCCTGCGATTTTTGCTCGGCCCATGGGGCCGCAAACATCGACAAAGCCGCCTCCGCCAGCGCCAGCGGGATTATCAAAAGAAAAATACCCCGGTATAATAAAACCACGCCGCCGCCGGCTGAAGCAATAGCGGCGATTTCCTGTTCCTGATACATCCGGCCCATCACAATCAGCACGGACATGAAGATCGCCGCCGGAAAAAAAGAGGCGGCCACTATCACGGTTTTTAGCCCCAAAAGCATGAATACCGTGTCGTTGGCGATATTGCCTTCAATTGCCTGGGCCAATACTTTAATAAATTTCTGGCTGACAATCACCACGACCAATACTAATAAAATAGCGCTAAAGGTTTTGAATAAATCGGTAAAAATCATTCTATCCAAAACTCTCAGCAACCCGGTAGGCCGGCTTGCGGCTCCAGTAACGCTCAACAATTCATCCCCCGATATTCTGATGTATAATGTGACAAGCCCGCCATTCGGCATTACTCACTTCTTTGCTATTTTTTAAAGGCCAACGCCATCATGGACTATTCTATAGTAACCTCAACCTTAGACAAACTACAAAGCGACTGTCTGCTAGTCGGTATTTACGAAAACCGACAATTAAGCCCTACCGCCACCGCGCTTGATGCGCTTTGCGGCGGGTTGCTGACCCGGTTAATAGCACGTGGCGATATCAAGGGTAAGAATGCCGAGACGCTGCTGATTAACCATGTGCCGTACGCCAATATCCAGCGTGTAGTTTTAGTGGGTTTCGGCGAATCCGGAAAAGTGACGCGCAAGTTATACAGAAAGGCTTTGACCGCCGCCGTTAAAACGGTCAAGGAAAGTAAAGTCGTTTCCGCTACCGGCGCCTTGCTGGATATCGCCGTGGAAAATACCGATAGCCAATGGCGCACCCGGCAGACGATTGAAGTGTTTAACGATGGCCTGTATTTATATACGACCACAAAAAAATGCGAAGAACTGCCTGCCCTGCAAAAACTGTTTATTTATGCCGATGAACAAGACAAGCAACAAATCGAAACGGGCTTACAGCAAGGCGTAGCCATAGCCGAAGCCATGGAGTTGATTAAAAGGCTCGCCGATTTGCCGGGCAATATCTGTACGCCGACTTATTTAGCCGAACAAGCCGTTCATTTGGCGGCCCAGCATGAAAAACTTAACTGTGAAATTCTTGAGGAAAGCGATCTGCAAGCTTTGGGTATGGGCGCTTTTCTGTCGGTGTCGCGTGGCAGCCGCCAGCCCGCCAAGCTGATCAGTCTTTACTATCAAGGCGCGGAAGCCAGCGTTAAGCCGATAGTATTTCTCGGTAAAGGTTTAACTTTCGACGCCGGCGGCATTTCTCTCAAGCCGGGGCTCGGCATGGACGAAATGAAATATGACATGTGCGGCGGCGCCACAGTATTGGGCTTGTTACGCATGGCGACCTTGCTGAATCTAAAGCTGAATATTGTCGGTTTAATCGCCTCTTCGGAAAATCTTCCCGATGGCGATGCAAACAAACCCGGCGACATAGTGACCACCATGTCCGGAAAAACCGTCGAAATTTTGAATACCGACGCCGAAGGGCGTTTGCTGCTTTGCGATACTTTGACCTATGCGAAAAAATTTAATCCCGACGTAGTCATCGACATGGCGACTCTGACCGGGGCATGTATAGTCGCTTTAGGCCGGGTGCCGAGCGGTTTGTTCGGTAATGACGACGGACTGTGCGCGGAATTGACCGCCGCCGGTGAAATCGCTTGCGATCCGGTTTGGCGCATGCCGGTCTGGGAGGAATATCAGGATCAGCTTAAATCGAATTTTGCCGATCTGGCCAATATCGGCGGCCCGGACGGCGGCAGCATTACGGCGGCTTGTTTCTTGTCGAAATTTGCCGAAGATTTCCGCTGGGCGCATCTGGACATTGCCGGCACCGCTTGGCGCACCGGCTTAAATAAAGGCGCCACCGGCCGTCCGGCCCCCTTGGTCTGTCAGTTTTTGCTGAACCGGGCAATGATCTAGCCGCATGAACGCTGACGCCGGGCAGGCCAGCAAGCCCGAAATCAGTTTTTATGTGCTCAGTAGCCATTTACAGCAGCAGCGAGAAATTTTTGCCTGTAAATTAATCGAAAAAATCTATCGTAGCGAGCAACACTGCTATGTATTGACCGGCTCCGCCGCGCAAGCGGCGAGCATGGACAATCAGCTCTGGACATTCCGAGCCGGCAGTTTCGTTCCGCACCAGATATATACCGGCGTGTTGCCGGAACTGCCGCAAACCGTACTGATCGGCGGCCCCGATATACCGGAAAGCAGGCAGGAAGTCGTCATAAATCTCTCCTCTTCGCTGCCGGCAATCGGCCCCCATACTAAACGTATGCTGGAAATTCTGGATAGTAGCGAAGAAAGCAAACAAGCAGGCCGGGAGCGTTATCGTTACTACCAGGATCTGGGCTTAAAAATCGTTACGCATAAAATCCAAATTTAATTGCTCTATCTAAAAATTTTCCTCATCCGCTAGGCGGCTTTCCAAGGAATGGGAAGGCAAATATCGGAACGAGTTAATTCAATGTCCTCAAAAGGCTTTTCTAACCTGATTAGGATGCGCCAGCCTGATTTTCGTTGTGCATATGTCGCCATGGCTAAAATGTTACACCATTATTTTAACGATGCAATATTTTGCCGATGCTTCATAATTGCATCAAAATGACTATTAATTATTTACATTAAGTTAAATTAATGTATAACTCATTGATTTTATTGGTGCTCAGACCGGAATCGAATCAACACATAAATATCAATTAAATCAAACAATAAATAATCGTATAAAACCAAGTTACTGTAAATGTTACTGTATTTTTTTATTGTGA
>JBEKBU010000075.1:0-15574 GCA_050015235.1 Methylomonas sp.
GTAGCCAGTAATCTTGGTAAACTTGAAAACGAAGTTTCCACGATTAATTCAATCACTTTTACGGACGCCACCGAACCAACACTCTCTTTATCGTCAGCTCAAATCAGCGCCGATGCGAGCGTACTCGCCAAAATCACCAGTCCTTATCATCTGGTTTTAACCGGCTCAGTCCCGGTTTCCGGACTGGCTGCCGCTATTGCTCAAAATCCAGGCTTGCCGGTTACGGTTAGCGATACTTCCGGCAGTTTGCCTACCGATCTAAGTACGCTGGAAAGCGACGCCGGACACGTCAATAATATTGTCCTAAGCAACGCCAGCTCCGCCAATATCCCGAACATCACTTTAACCGCCGCCCAATACGCCAGCGGTTACGAAGCCTTGGCGGAAATTAGCAGTCCTTATACCTTAAATATTACCGGCGGCGCCTATAACGGAGTATTTAACGGCGCCGGCAGCGGTTTGGCGCCTACCGAATTGGCCCCATTTACGATTCGCGCGCCGGAAGTCGCTAGCGGTGCGGTTACATTATCTATTTACGCCAGTATAAATCAGGCAACGCCGGTTTTATTGGCGACCGAGACAACAACCGGCGGACAGTCCATACAATTCCAGCCAACCGGGCTGAACATGACAGCAGGAGACGGTATCAGCCTGTCTGTCGCGGCAAGCGCCTCCGGAACTTCTTTGGGAAGCGGCCAAATTGAAATGTCCCCTGGCTTTTTAACCGGCGCCACTATTAACGAGAGCTATGCTTCTTCGCTTAACATAGAGTTTATCGGCGTCTCTCCAAGCGGAGTAGTTACCGGCTTGCCTGGCGCTTATTCAACTACGGATACTAACTACTATATTCTGGATGGAACCGGCGGCGGCAAAAGCGTGAGTGCTTCAGCATTGCAAACAGCGCTTAACGATTATCCGGCGCTCGACGCATACATTTCCGCCGGAAGGGTTGCGGTCAACGGCGTGGATGGGCTATTGTCGCCTGCCGCAACCGATGCGGCCAGCCCGGTTGCCCACATCGGCTCCACAAACATTCCTAATTTGGGTAATAATCCGGACGCCATGAGTGGCGCGATTCTGGTTAACCAGCCTAACGCGACCGGCAGTACGCCGGTAGAAATGTGGCTGGCCGGGGGTAGCCTATCTTCTCCGCAAGTAGTGGATACTCAAACAATATCCACAAATCAACCGTATGCCGGTTTTGGCGGCAATGGCGGCATGAGCGGTCTGGTTGCCGGTACATATCAAATGTACTTCACGGACGCCAACACACAAGCCATTTCCGGATTAAAAGTCGGATTGTCGTCTCCAGAGGGCGGCGCGGTCGGCGCCATGCTTACGGCGCCGTCTACCGGCGCGACGGGTACTGGAGCCATTACCCTGGAAGTTGGATCGGTATCCGCTCTTGCCGAATATGCGTCTCAGCACGCCAGCGGCACGACCTGGTATTTGATTGAAGACGATACCGGCGCCATCCAAAACGCCGAGACGCAATTGACCGGCGCCAACTTAACAGCCTGGAATAATATGCTGGCCAATAATGAGATTATTGGCGCGTATACCACTAACGGTATTGCGCCTCCAGGGTCAGGCGGTTCGTATGATCGCTGGCCGACGCCCATAGAAGTCGGCGCCACCCAAAACTATGTCCGTGATTTTGGGCTAGGCTCTAGCGGATCGTTACAGACCCATGGCATTCTGGCCGTGCAGACAAGCGACTCCGGCCAACAGCATAGTTTGGAATTGTTGGATAACGGTTCGGTCATTAGTAGCGCGACGGCTACTTCCGATGGTTCCGGAGCTTTGGCGTTTCCTTTATCCGCGAATGTAAGCTTTACGACCGGGGACGTGTTAACGGCGACACTGGATGGCAATCCGGTAAATTTGGGAGTCGCGCCCAGCGGCGGCGGCGCGCCGGCAAATTATGTCTCCCAGATCAACGTTTGGGCCGGTATGGTCAGCGAATTACCCGCCAGCATATCGGCGATCGCCGGCGATACCCTGTACATCATCCAGGATAGCGCCGCGAATTTAGAGGCGTTGGGTTCATCGCCGATGCAGACCGAAGCCGCGTTGGCTCTGGCGGCCAGCGGCAATCTGGTGTTTGAAGCGACAAGCGGGAGTCTTTCCGTATTGCAGCAATTTTTGATAGAGGAAGATAATTTAAATATTCTGAGCCTGGCTCCGCTAAATCTTGAAGATAGTTTAACCGCTCTGGTTAATGCGCCGATACTGACCGGCAATGATAGCTTGCTGGTTAACGACGACATGTCCCGGTTGACTTACGCCTTTCAGTCTCTTGGCGATCATTATTCGCAGTCGCAAACCAAGCCGATGATTAACAGTCAAGTCGTGGTGACCGATAATTTGACGAATTTGCAAAATACCGCCTCTCAATCCAATCTTCTGGCGGCCTTGACGGCAAATAGCGTGTCGGGTATTTCCGGAGTGATAGTAGCCGATTCTTTAGCGGATTTCAGCGCATTGTCGCGGCAACAGCTCGGGAATGCGCTTAGCGGCATTGGCCAGGCCTTAGACAATGTCACTCCCACGCTACAAATCACCGACAGCCTAGCCAATCTGCAGCAGTCAAACGGAGCGCTGGTTTCGGCGTTGCAAAGCTTTTTAACAAGTAACGCTTCCGCAACCGTCAATATAGTCGATAGCGTGGCCAATCTGGAAAGCGCATACGGAGACGGAAACAACGGCGACAATCTGTCGCTGCTTGAATCGGCGGTCAGCGGCGGCGTTACTCTGACCGTGGAAGACAGCGTCGCTAACATTGAGGCGCTGCTGCGTTCCGCGAATGAGCATGGATTGGTGGCGCAACTGCATAATATCCAGATCAATGACACCGCCGCCAATATTCTTAACGCCATTCAAAATTCGAATTACAGTGGTAATTTCAACCCAATTCTGGCGGCTGATAACATTACCATTACCGACAATTACGCCAATATACAGGCTGCCGCAAATAGCGACGGTAACTTGTTAAGCGCAATATCCAGGCTGGTTCTAACCAGCGGCCCTGGCTCTTCAGGTTCGGGGATGACTATAAACCTGGCGAATCAAGGCAATAACGGCGCGGCAGCGCTTCCCGACGTCGTGTTGTCGTATATGAGCGGCGCGTTGACGGCTACCGAAACCCAGAACACTACCGGCAATGGCGGCTATACCGTTACCATTAGCGATAACTATGGTAATACCGCTATTTTTGACATTATCGGCGGCCCAACCGACACCACCACCAATACCAATATGTATGCGCAAGGCGGCTGGTATCAAACCGCCGGTAATACGGCCGTAAGCTCGGTTAGCTACGACGCCGGTAGCGGGGTATTGACCATTAACGGCGCCGCATTAACGACTTTAGCAAGCGAATACAATCTTGCCGATATGACAGTAACCGGCGACAATGGCGCCACGGAAACCCTAACCGGCGGTACGGTTACTTCCGCTACCGGTAATGCGGTCACCATACAGTTTTCCGGATCCGATGAAACAGCGCTAAACGCCATCCTGAATAAAAATGGCGGTCAGGCCGCCGACGGCGCCACTTCATATAATATTAATCTTGCCGCCGGTTGGGATTTGGCCGCCGCCGCCGATACCACCCAGGGCGTTAGCGTCAGTAATGTTGTGCCGCCAACGATTACCGGAATTACCTATGATACAAGCAGCGGCGTCTTGTCGATTTCCGGGGAACAGCTGGTTCATGAGAGCGCCGGCGCGTTGTTAAGTAACTTAAGCCTGACCGGCGCCGCCACTTTTAATTCGTTTGACGCCGCCAATGATACCGTAACAGGTTCGGCGACCGGCGTTAATATCACTTTAGGCGGCGCGGATCTCAGCGCGGTGAATAATTTGTTCAGCGGCGGCCAGAGGGTAACTTTAACGGCCAGCGCCGGCTGGGATGGCGACTCCAGTTCAACCATCAGTAATGACCCGGTGACCCTGATCGGCAGCCAATTATCCCTCAGTTCACAGACTTTGCTGAATAATCTCGATAGCCTGGAAAGCGGCATAGCCCAAATCGGAAATATTACCCTGACCGATTCCACGGAGCCGACTTTAAACTTGACTCAGGCGCAATATTTGGCGAATTTTGATGTTCTGGCGGCGATTAACAGTCCATATAATCTAATTGTCAGCAGTCCCGATACCTTGGGCTTACAAAACGTCGGTTTATTTACGATAAGAGCGGCTACCGGCACGCCGGCAAATGAAACCGTTACGTTAACAGTCAATGTGTCAATTAACGGCGCCGCCACCACGCCTATCGGCTCGGTCTCTGCCACGGGCTCGACGCCGGTGGAATTTATGCCCCACGATTTACAACCTAAACCCGGCGATAACTGGGTAATAACGGTTAGCAGTAGCGACGCCAATTATCCGGGCGGACAGATTGAAGTTACTCCAGGTAAATATGGGGAAAGCATCAATAGCGCATATGGAACAAGTTTTAACGTCGAATTTGTCGGTATTAATTCCAGCGGCGCCGTGACGACGGGATTGCCTAGTAGTTATTCAGCCAGCGATAAGACGTATTACGTTCTGGAGGGCGCGGCTACCGATAGTGGCGGCAATACCAATTCCGCGTTGAGTTTGAGCGAATTGAATTCCGCCGTTAGCTCCTCCTCGGTGTTGCGTCAATATTTGAATGCCGGCCGTGTGTTGCTGGATACATTGGATGGCGTCACGGCCCCGGCCGGCGATAATCTGGCGGCGCCATCCGTGCAAGCGGATGGTTATACGGTTAATGTCATAAACGATAACTTTGACGCCCAAAATGGAGCCATTCTGGTCAACGCCAGCCAAAATACCGCGGTAGAGCTTTGGATAGGCGGCAATGCTCAGGGAGAAGCAAGTTTAACTACCGCCGAGCCTTACGCCGGATTCGGATATTTTGTTAGTGGATTGTCCGCCGGATCGGAATATAGTTTATATTTTACCAATTCAAGCGGCGGCGGTATTTCCGGGCTGAAAGTCGCCTTGCCGTCGGCAAATGGAGGCCTGCCGGTATGGCGGACCGCGCCAACCTCTGCTACGCCGATGACTTTATTTGTCGGTAGCGTTCAGCAGGTAGAGCAATACGCCGCCAATCATACCGGTAGTTCAACATGGTATGTGGTGAAGGATACCTTTGAGAACATTCAAAACGCCGGAAGCGGGCTAAACGGCCTGATTGCCGCCGGTCAGATCGTAGGCGCCGACTTGACCGACGGTATCGCCAGCTTAAGCTACGACCAGCAAGCGGCCATTCAAATCGGCGACAGTCAAAACTATTTGCGGCTTCTTACCGATACCTCGGCTAGTTTGCAAAGCTATAGCACGTTTGCGATCCAAACCGTGGATGGTTCGGGTAATGCATTAGCGTCGGGCGGTTATTCCTTGCAGCTATATGCAAACGGCAATGCGTTAGGCGGCGCGCAAACCGTCACTTTATCCGGCGGTAGCATTTATGGCGTATCCTGGCCCGCCAGCAATAGCTTGACTAACGGCGAGGCGTTAACAGCAACCCTGAATGGCAATGCGGTTAATTTAGGTATTGAGCCTACCAGTGGCGGCGTCCCCAGTTTTACCGGCAGCATCAATGTTTGGGTGGGCGCAGCCAGTGCGTTGCCGACCAGCGTATCGCAAATCGCGGCGAATACCTTGTATGTTGTACAGGATACGCTAAAAGATATTGCAAATCTGCAAACATCGTCTTTACAGGAATCTGTAATGAAAACCCTGGCCGCTAGCGGGCATGTGGTTTACGACTATACAAATCCCGTTACTCTTTTCCAGGAACAGCTATTAAGCAACACCGGTCCAACCGTTAATGTTTTGTCGCAATCAATTTCAGACAGTATTTTTGGACTCGAGCAGGCTAATCAGGACTCCGGTAATGGAGGCTCCAGTCAGGCAACTTATATCGTTCATGATGACTTTGCCCATTTATTCTATGACGCCGCTTCGGCGAGCAGCAGTGTAGCGGGTATTTCCACCGCTTTCAGCGCCGGGCAGGTGTTTTGGCAGGATAGTCTGGCGAATGTTACCAATAGTAGTGAACAGAACGAATTAACATCCGACGCTCAAATTAAATCGTTGTCCGGAATTGTGGTTTCAGACAGTTTGGCTGATTTTACGGCGAATCTCCAATCAACGCTGAATACCGATATTACGAATCTGCAAGCCTTGACCACGGCTTCTTCCGTCACTTTTGAAGTTAAGGACAGTCTTAACGATTTGGAGTCCGGGGGCAGTCTTTTGTCTTCCGTCACTAGCTTTTTAACCGCTAATGCCGCACATGTCAGAGTTGATATAGCGGATAGCCTCGCCAATTTAAGCGCGGCTTATTCCAATGGATATATAGCGGCAATAAATACCGCTGTCGATACCATCACCAATCACGATGTTTCATTGACCGCCATTGATACGGCTGCAAATATCGAATCATTCATAAATTCGGCCAAAACGAGCGCATTATTGCAATTTCAAAATGTCGTGATTGAGGACACGGCGGCAAATATTGTTAATATGTATAACTATTCGAATTATTCGTCACAGATTGATCCGCTATCCGTCGCCGATGGCGTTATTCTAAAAGATAGCTTTGCCAATATTCAGAACGCCCTGAATAATTCAACCAATAATCCAAATTATGATCCAAGTCTGCTAGGTGAAGTTTCCAAGGTTATTCTCACTTCAACCGGCTCTGGCGCTTTGAATGTTGAACCGTCGCCTAATAGTGGTTCCGCGGTCGCGGTGTCGCCTGAATTCGATTTGTCGAAGATTATGTCCGGCGCCTTAAATGCAACCGAAACCGAAATCTCCGGGAATACCGGCGTGGAGGTGAAAATTAGCGAAGCGAGCAATCGTTCGATTGCCGTCACCATTGATTTGGTAGGCGTGAGCGATGCTAATTTAAACGCCAGCGCCCTGACCGGGACCTATACGAACGGCGGCTGGTATCATGATTAAACTTAGACAGTAAGGGTCTTAGGATTCGTCAAGCTAGGCGCGGAGCATTTGTCGCAACCGATAAACCGCGCGCAACTTGGCTAACACGGCCGCCATATGGCGGTTGTTATGCGTGAATATTACCCTGTAAGGAGACCATCAGCTTAGTAATTTCATGTTCCGGCACGGATAGCTCGTGCAGGGTTTCCTTGAGGTGCGCATGCACCAGACTCATAACCCCATCATTCATCCTGGCGTTCGTTTGCCGTCTGTAAAACTCGCGTAAGTCCTCGGACGCTTCCTGTTCCGCCCCATATGCGCCAAAGGCGGTTTTTAGAAAATGTTTCTGCCTATCCAGGAGCGTTTGCAAGTTGATCTCGTCCAGGAAAGTGCGTAGCCTGTTGTCCAGCAATAACTTCCGGGTAACGGCTTCCGTTATTGCCTGGATTGCCTGTTCGCCGCCGATTCTCTGGTAAAGCGGTATGTCCTGTAGCTTAAAAAAATCGCTACGTTTTAGCCCCTCGTCGTCAGTACCCCACGCGATGTCTTTTTCCACCTTTTTCAGCAAGGGGATGTGTTTGGAGCAATGGATATAGGCTTCTTCAAGCTCGACCATAATCCAGCGCTCCGGCCGGCGCCGGCCTTCGGATTTCAGCTCGTTGACGATATCCAGGGGCAGTTCCTGGCGGAATTTCAAGAGTTCATCATTTTCGACGACTTTGGCTTTGCCGTTTACATGCAGACCGACGGTGCTGGCAAAAAAATCCACGAAAATCATGCCGATGTGCGGATTTTCGGTGATGTTGCCCTGACTGGCCAATACGCCATTTCCGCGATATTCAGGATACGCCAGATAGGTATCATTCAACACCCTGACGAAGCCCGGCTTTCCGAAGCGAAAAGAGCAATCGCATTCGCCGTGTTTATCGGACGTGGCGATAAACAGCACCTCCTGTTTTGCGATGAATTCTTTCATGACGGGCGACAGGTAGTTCAACACCTGCTTGTCGTAAAAACGTAATGCGCGCTCGGTCGTGCCGTATTTTCGTTGTAAAAAATGCTCGCCATCCGAACCGGGCAATAAGGTAAGCGCAGCGGCCGAAGGAGGCGGATTTTTGGGTTTGGCCTTAAATAATCGGAACATGTCAGCTCTCCTGATTTTTGTGAAATGAGCCCGGAAAAGGCTCTAGATATCCAGCTCCGCATTTGAAACGGGACGGGCGCAACAGGCGTAAACCCAACCTTTATTTTTATCGATATCGTCGATTTCCGCTTGTTCGGTCATGTCGATTTTTCCCTTGAGGCATTTGACCATACACTCGCCGCAGCTGCCGGCGCGGCATTCATGTCCTATGCGGATGCCGGACATTTCCGCAAGCTCCAGCAGCGTCATGGCGCCGTCGGCAACCACTGTTTTGCAGGATTTGGTAAACCGAATTTGATATTTTCCGGTTTTGGCGGCCGATGGCGGGCCAAGCGGCGGATTCTTAATTTTTGCCTGGGGGGCCGTGACGGTAAAGGTTTCACAAAATAATTGTTCGGCTGGTAATTTAAGGCGCGTAAGATTTTGTTTACACGCACTCATGAAGGCGTCCGGCCCACATAGATAAACGGCGCGCTCCGGCAAATCCGGAACCGACCCGGCGATCATTTTTTCGTTAACCCGACCTGTTAAGCCAAGCCACGTAGCGTCTTTACACGGTTCTTCCGTTAACGTAACGGCTAATTTGACGTTCTTGTGGCGCGCCGCGATCAATTTAAGTTCGCCGCTGTAAAATATGTCTTCGGGCGTTCTAAACGAAAGCAAGAGGATGATGTCGACACGCGCCTCGGTATCGGTCAGCCAGCGTAGCATGGACATGACGGGAACCATACCGCTCCCCGCCGCCAGAAACAAGATTTTTCGAGGCGTATTTTCCCCGCAAGTGAATTTGCCAAACGGGCCTTTCACGCTCAGCGTATCGCCGACCTTTAAATGATCGTTGAGCCAATTGGAAACCACCGCTTCTTTTGATGCTCTTTTAACGGTAATGTCCAGCGCTCCAAGTCTTGCCGGGGACGACGCCAAGCTGTAGCAGCGCTTGTATTCCCGTCCCGCAATCACCACCGTAACCGAAACGTATTGGCCGGGCAGATAACTTAAAACCTTTCCATCTTGACTGCCCAAGCGAAATGTTTTGGTATCGGGGGTTTCATCATAACTATTCAGGACGGTCAATTGGACGTCTAATGCCTCGCCAAGGGAGGCGCTCAATTCATTACCTGGAGTTACTATCAGTTTAGACTTATCCTTCGATAGCTCGGAATCAGCTTTACTCCCTACAATCCCGGAAAATAAAGCGCCGAATGGAGTTTGTTCGGAACCGCCCGGGCCGGCGTGATAACGATGGGCAAAATAAGTTTTCCATTGCCGCTCTTTTAGCGAACCGCCACTTTGTTTGAACAGCCGTTCCGCCCAATGGCCGCTCGATTTATTTTTCGTTAACCCCAACAGGGCGGCAAAATCAATTTTATTACCCTTTTGTCCGGCTAAGTTAGGATTTGCCATTGTTGTTCTCCATTTTGCATATATGGGTAGGCTTTTTCCCTCACTGTGAGGGGCTGTATATTATGCAAAGCAAAACTGACGCCAATGTAGAAAACTTTATTTTAACGCCTTGTAACTGTATGTATTACAAATAGTAATCAGAAATAGAATCACTGTTTCGAGAAAAGCAGGCGCATTTAAAAACGTTTTTTGGTACGGTATTTCGTATCTATTACGAAATACCGTGTAAAAATTTTAGGCTATTTGAAAACATGGGGAACTGACCCTAATGGCGCTTACTTAACTGAATATTCAATATAAAACAATTAGTTAAAAAAGTCTGGCTCCTGAAAACAGGATATGCTGAACGCAGTGAAGCGCATCAATCGCGAACGATGCGCCTCCTGCGTCGGCTCATCCTATAAATGTAAACTATTGCTTTATATGTAGAACTAGCTTAAGTAAGCGGCGCCATTCGGAACTGACCCAATATAGCTCTAAATATCCCACCAATCTTAGAGATTAGTTTTAGATTCGAGGCCAGTATAATTATGTTAAACGCTAAAATCAATGACATAATACACTGCTGGTAGGTGAAATATTTCACGTTTTTGCCTAGATTGTTGGCGCCGATTGAAAACCGACCACCCGTACCGGTCGGGTAACCAGGAAGACGTTTAGATATGGGCCAAGCGCGCCACGCATATCGGAAAACGGAAAATTGATGGCGTCAAGCGAGCGAGGATGGAAGCGGCCAGACTTCGCGACCGGCGTCATAACCACAGCCATAAACTGCCGATTACCAACGTGATAACGGTTAGCGGCGCACCGACCCTAAAATAGTCCCAGAAGGTGATCAGGATACCGCGTTCGGCAGCCTTCTGCACCACGATCAGGTTCGCAATTGATCCCAGTATCGTGAAATTTCCCGCCAAAGTGGACGCCATGGAAATGACCAGCCATGCGCCGTCATGATTCTTTAGAGGCTCTACGAACGGCTTTAGCATCAGCACCGCCGGAACGTTGCTGACCAGATTCGACAGCAAGGCCGTTACCGCGCTTAGGATTGGAATCCGCTCCAGATGCAGCCGACCGGCGGCGGAGACTAATTCAGGCGTTAAAAGCGCGTGTTGCGCTCCAGCGGCTATGATGAATAATCCAGCGAACATCAGTAACAGCGACCAATCAATCTCGGCATAAATTCGCTTGCTCTTCACTCGCCGCGTCAATAGCAGCCAGCCGCCGATGATTATCGCAACCTTGGCGGGCGGCTGACCGGCGAAAAATAGCGTAATCATGGCCACGGCCGCCAATAAGGCGCGTAAGATAAGCGCGCGATTGATGCGCATGTTGGGTTTCACGGCAGCCAAATGTATGGCGCCGGCGAATTCTTCGCGATGGAAAAGTCCTATCAAACCTACTGTGATCAGCAACCCGACCAGGGCTACCGGCCCGAGCGCCAGTGCAAACGCGGTATAAGGAATGCGGGAGAAGCTGCCGATCATGATGTTCTGAGGATTGCCGGTAATAGTGGCCGTAGACCCCACATTCGACGCCATCGCCACCGCCAGCAGATATGGAATCGGCTTGCGTCCCATCCTAAGCGCCAGCTCCAGCACAAGCGGCGCGAGCACCAGGCAGATCGCGTCATTGACCAGAAAGGCGGAAAATATCCCGGATGTTGCGGCGACCGCGCAGAGTAGGATGACGGGACTCTTCGCCCGCTCCATAATCCAGGTGGTGGAAATCGCGAAGAATCCGGACAGGCGCAAACTGGCGACGAGTATCATCATGCCGAGCAACAAGGTAACCGTGTCGAGGTCGATGGCCTTGTAAGCCTCTTCAAGCGATAGTGCGCCAGAGGCGACCATTAGGCCGGCGCCCACTAGCGCTATCCCGGCTCGATCGATGCTCAGTCCCGGCACCTTGCCAATAGCGAGCGCAAGATAGCTTGCGGCGAAGATGACGGCTGCCGCGGCTTTCCGGATATTGCTATCGACTCCAGGGCTAACCGGTAGCAAGCCCGGTGTCGCGGCGGCTATCAAAGCAATGGTATGACGAGGATAACCAACACGGGACTGACTACTCCGAGCCAATGGCGTCTCCTGTAGCGTGCTTTTGTCTTCATTTAAGTTTTTTTACGCACTATTCGAAAAACTATATTTGGAAGAAATTCAACTAGCGGGACGTGGTCCAACCTTGATTAAAATTAACTTTCCTGCGGCGGGGTCGCGCCGCCCAACTCCAAACGCCGTAAATGCTCCAACTCCGTCAAGACGTCCACCAGAATAGAATCGAAAGCAGGATAGAGCAACGTCAATTCATGGTGTTTAAATACAGGCATAGCGATGGTTATCTGTAATCATGTGGCTTAGATATCTTTAATCAATCAAAAAAACTCGATTTTAATCAATCAATTATTTTTTCTCAAAAAAATTATCTTGAATTTGCATTAAGCTTATCTTGAAAAGTTGCTATAAGGAAGTGGAATTTTCCTTGTAGCGAGTTGTTGCCGGTCAGGCGATATGCATGGCGACGAAAAAATTTTATAAACAAAGAATTGATTTTAATATTTTTGTTTATACAATTCGCCAAGTAACCGCCGCATTCGCGTCATTAGTCTTGGTAAGGCAAATCAACGTGAGGTAAAAGGCTATGAATCAAAAAGTTGTCCATCCGACTGACGCGGAAAATCGAGAAATTATGGCCGGCATTGCCGCGGATTCGGATAACCCGGAATGGAGCGATGAAGATTTCTCTCGCGCACGGCCTGCTTATGAAGTTTTGCCGGAACTGTTTGGCGAAGAAATAGCCGCGGAGTTATTACAACCGAAAAAAGCCGGCAGGCCCCGCACGGAGGCGCCTAAGGTGTTTACCGGAATTAGGCTGGACGCCGATGTGCTGGAAGCCTTCCGGGCGACTGGAAAAGGCTGGCAAACTCGCATGAATGACGTGCTTAAAGAATGGTTAAAACATCATTCAATTTGAGAAAAGAATACATTTGGTCTAAAAATCCAATATTAATTGTTGGATTTTTAGACCTGACCCAAACATCCCAAACTTATTTTGATTAGCAAACTCCGTACTGAATCAAACATTGCTGTACAATTATTAAAAGTTTTTACCCAACAGATTATCCGACATGAGGGGGGCTGATGTTAAATACCGAACAGAAGCGGCAGATTTTTATCAAACTGCGTAAAGAAAACTATCAGGCCAGTTTGCGTTTGGAAGGTTTTCAAGTATCGACGGCTATCAAACCTGTTGCAGCAAGCCTAGCTGAGTTAAAAGCAAGGCATGCCAGATAAATATGGCGTTATTCAAGATCATTATTGCTACCCGGATTCATCCGTACTGATCAATAAGCTGGGTATCACCGATCAATCCGCATTGGACTTGGCGGAACTGGAGTTTACTCAATACCGGGTTGAACAATATGAGCCGGATTTCGAAGATTTTTCCTGGGCAAACCTGCTCCGCATCCATTTTCTTTTATTTCAGGATATTTATAGTTGGGCAGGTGAAATACGCACGGTTGATATCAGTAAGGGAACAACCCGTTTTGCAAATGTGCAATTCATTGAGAGAGAAGCTGTTAAGTTATTTGTTCGGCTTGAACGAGAAAGTTTTTTGACACAATTGCCCGAAAGCGAATTTACTGAACGGCTTGCTCATTATTACAGCGAACTCAATGTCATCCATCCTTTTCGTGACGGGAATGGTCGAGTACAACGGCTTTATTTTGAAGGGTTAGCGATTAACGCCGGTTATGAAATTCACTGGCAAGCCATAACGACTATAGAATGGCTAGAGGCCAATATAGCGGCTTATCATTGTCAGCTAAGCCCACTTATCGATTTATTTAAACGCGCTATAGTTAAATTACCAATTTAACTTATATGTAAATTTATCATTGCAAGATATGACCACGCGCATGGGATTAAATATCAATAGCGAAGACCATTTTCGGAGAAAATATTGAAGATAAAACGTTGCCATATTCGACATTTTCGAGGGCTCAAAGATATTCAATTTGTTTTTGAGATGCTTTGCAAATGATGCTATTAAGGCCGGGTAACACCGGCTTTTTTGTGTCTGGCGCATTCGCGTAGACTAAAGATTTTTTGCTAATCGGTTAATGGCGCTTACCCCTCCGTGTAACCCCGGCGTAACCCCGAAAATAAAAAAGGCTTAGACTTCCATATAAACCCTTGATATTTATGGAGCTGGCGATGGGAATCGAACTCGCGTCCGGCTGATTACAAATTTGAAGGCCCGCTGTTTTCTGCTGATTACTTAACCTTAACGAAGTTTTACAAATCAATACTTACAGTCTATCATAACCTTAATGGTGCTACACAAAAAACGCTGAAATTTAACCGAGACCGTAGCACCAGCGTAGCACCAGAAAACGAGGGCATGATATGGAAACGCATTTCAGTTTTACCAAACCGCAACTTGAAGCGCTGCCGCTACCTCAATCCGGCGAGCGCGTCATTTACCACGACACCCATAAAGACGCTGCTGGCTTACAACTGAGAGTAACCCGCAGCAACAAAACGTTTTTCATTCAAAAGCGAGTTGACGGAAAACCGGAGCGCGTCACTATCGGAAAGTTTCCGGACAAATCAATTGAAAACGCCAGAAAAGAGGCTGCCCGCCTTAAAGGATTAATCGCCGACGGCATTAACCCTAACTCCGACGCCAGAGCATTAAAGTCTGAAACTACCTTGCAAGAGCTGTTCGACGATTTTCTGATTCACCGGCGCAATAAACGCGGCGCTTTCCTGTCGGAGAAAACCAAGCGGAGCTATCGCTACGACTTCGGCTTGTATTTGACGAAATGGGGCAAACGCCAGTTATCACAGTTCAAAGATACCGACTTCGGCAAACTTCATACCGAGATCGGCAAAGAACACCCAACTACAGCAAATCGCGTTATAGCTATGGCATCAAGCCTGTTTGGCTATGCGACCGAGAAAAAACTGTTTAAAGGTGCAAATCCGGCGCATGGCATCAAGAAATATCCGGAGACTAAGCGCGACCGATTTTTGCAGTCTGATGAACTGCCCGCGTTTTTTAAGGCGCTGGCGGATGAGCCCAACGAAACCTTACGCGATTATTTTTTTATATCATTGCTGACCGGCGCGCGGCGCTCAAACGTACAGGAAATGCAGTGGAGCCAGTTGCACTTTGATCGGGCCGAGTGGCGGATACCCACGACGAAGAACGGGGAACCGCAAATCGTCACATTGACTGCTGAAGCTGTCGAAATTCTACGCTTACGTCAAGTTAACGGCTCAATCTGGGTTTTCCCTGGATCGGGATCGACCGGGCATCTTGTGGAACCAAAAAAAGCATGGGCGCGACTGCTGGAAAGGGCAGGTCTCAAAAATCTAAGAATACATGATTTAAGGCGAACTCTTGGCAGTTGGCAAGCCAAAACCGGCGCATCACTGGCGATAGTCGGCAAGTCGCTTAATCATAAATCACATAGCACCACGGCGATATATGCGCGACTCGACCTTGATCCTGTTCGAGAGTCTGTAGACCGTGCCACAGGCGCAATGCTGGCGGCGGGCGGACTGAAGCCGACTGCTGAAGTTGTGCAAATTAAACAAAACAGAGGCTAACACCATGAACATTGCAGAACGCATTTATGAGACCGTTAAAACCCTGCCCGAACAAAGTGCTAGCGAGGTTTTGAGCTTTGCAGAAGGTTTAAAAGCGAAACAGGATGAAGAAGATCATGTGCGCAGAGAAAAGGCGCTTGCTACGTTAGCGAAATATCGAGGACGCTTTAAAGCCGAGAAATTCAATCGTGAAGAGTGTTATGACCGGTAGAGTATTTGCGGATACCAATTTGTTTATTTACGCTGAATCGGATGAACTGGATAAGGCTGCAAAAGCGTTTGAAATTATCCGGACTAACCCCGTTATCAGTACGCAAGTCATCAACGAAACCGTAAACACATTAACCAGAAAATACAGATTTTTGCTATCTGAAGCCCACGAAATTGCCGGCGGCATGTTGGATTTATGCGAAGTAGTGCCTATTGATTCCGGCACAGTTCGTAAAGCCATCGAATTGACAAAACATTT